>JAURMS010000393.1 GCA_030830595.1 Gammaproteobacteria bacterium
GAACCGCGGCGGCCACGACTCGCGCAAGGTGTGGAACGCCTACGCCGCCGCCGTGGCGCACACCGGGCGTCCCACCGTGATCCTGGCCAAGACGGTCAAGGGCTACGGCATGGGCAGTGCGGGCGAGGCCCAGAACATCACTCACCAGCAGAAGAAGCTCGACGACGACGCGCTGCGTGCCTTCCGTGACCGTTTCAACATCTCGGTCTCAGACGAGGAGATCGCCAAGCTGCCGTTCAAGCGCCCGGCCGAGGACAGCCCGGAAATGCGCTACCTGCACGAGCGCCGGCGCCGCCTCGGCGGCTACCTGCCCAAGCGCAAGGTCACCGCTCCACCGCTGCAGGTGCCGCCACTCGAGTTCTTCCGGGCCCTGCTCGATGGCACCGACGGCCGCGAGATCTCCACCACCATGGCTTTCGTGCGCCTGCTCACTGCGCTGCTCAAGGACAAGCAGATTGGTCGCCACGTGGTCCCCATCGTGCCCGACGAGGCGCGCACCTTCGGCATGGAGGGCCTGTTCCGGCAGGTCGGCATTTACTCGACCCTCGGCCAGCTCTACACCCCGCAGGATGCCGACCAGCTGATGTTTTACCGCGAGGACTACAAGGGCCAGATCCTCGAGGAGGGCATCAACGAGGCGGGCGCTTTCTGCTCCTGGATGGCCGCCGCCACCGCCTATGCCAACCACGGGATCAACATGATCCCCTTCTACATCTACTACTCGATGTTCGGCTTCCAGCGCATCGGCGACTTTGCCTGGGCAGCGGGCGACCTGCGTTCCAGGGGCTTCCTGCTCGGGGCGACCGCCGGCAGGACCACGCTGGCCGGCGAGGGCCTGCAGCATCAGGACGGGCACAGCCACCTGCTGTCCTCCACCATCCCCAACTGTATTTCCTATGACCCCTGCTATGCCTACGAGCTGGCCGTGATCGTGCAGGACGGCCTGCGGCGGATGTATGCCGAGCAGCAGGACGTCTACTACTACATCACCGTCATGAACGAGAACTACGCCCATCCGGCCATGCCGGAGGGTTCGGAGCGGGGCATCCTAAAGGGGATGTACCGGCTTCGCAGTGCGGGGCTCGACGGGCGACCCGTGACCCTGTTCGGCTCTGGCACCATCCTGCGCGAGGCGCTCGCCGCGGCGGAGTTGCTCGAGGCGGAATTCGGGGTCCCCGCCGAGGTGTTCAGCGTGACCAGTTACAGCGAACTGCGCCGCGAAGCCCTCGACTGTACGCGGACCAATGCGCTGGGCGCCGGCCCGCAGAGAACGCCTTACGTGGCCGAGGCCCTGGCGGGCCACGAGGGGCCCTTCGTGGCCGCCTCCGACTACATGCGACTGGTACCGGACCAGGTCCGCGAGTGGGTGCCGGGTCGATACGTGGTACTGGGCACGGATGGATTCGGGCGCAGCGATGCGCGCGCGCCGCTGCGCAGCTTCTTCGAGGTCGACCGCCGCTGGATTGCCTTCACGGCGCTGAAGGCGCTCTCGGCGGAGGGTCGCTTCGATGCCAAGGCGATGCCGGCCGTGATGCAGCGCCTCGACATCGACCCGTCGAAACCCAACCCCGTTCACTGCTGAGGGCGCACAGGTGGCCGAGCGTATCCTCGTGACGGTGCCAGACCTTGGCGATTTCGACCAGGTGGAGGTCATCGAAGTCCTGGTTGCGGTGGGTGATGCCGTCGATCTCGAGACCCCGCTGGTCACGCTCGAGACCGACAAGGCCACCATGGACGTGCCCTCCAGCGCCGCCGGTCGGGTGGTCGAGGTGCTGGTCTCACGCGGCAGCCGCGTGGCCAAGGGCGATCCGCTGGTGGCTGTCGAGGGCTCGGCCCAGCCCGCGATGGCGTCACCGGTGAAGGCGCCGCCACCGAAGCCTGCCCCCACCCCTGAAACGCCTCCGACCCCTGCGGTGCCACCCCCCTCGCGGCCGACGGCGCGGGTGGAAACGCCCTCCGGCACGCTGCCCCCCATCGAGGAAGCCGGCTTTGCGCGGGCCTATGCCTCGCCGTCGATCCGGCGCCTGGCACGGGAGCTCGGCGTCGACCTGGGTCGACTTCGGGGCAGCGGTGCCAAGGGCAGGATCACCGTGGAGGACGTCAAGGCCTACGTGAAGTCGGTCATGGAGGGCCGGGTCAGCACGGGCTCGGCGCTGCCCTCGGTGCCGACCGTGGACTTCGCGGCCTTCGGGCCCATCGAGATCCAGCCACTGACCCGTATCCAGCGCATCTCTGGGCCGCGACTGCACGCCAGCTGGGTCAACGTGCCCCACGTGACCCAGCATGAGGAGGCGGACATCACCGCACTCGAAGCGCTGCGGGCCAGCCTCAAGGGGGAGGCGGCACGAAGGGAGGTCAAGCTCACGCCGCTCAGCTTCCTGATGCGTGCGTGTGCGCTGGTGCTCAAGGAGTTTCCTCGCTTCGCTGCTTCGCTCGATCCCTCGGGCCAGAACCTGGTCATGAAGGGTTACGTCCACATCGGCTTTGCGGCGGACACGCCCGGCGGCCTGGTCGTGCCCGTGATGCGCGACGTCGACCGGAAGGGCGTGTACGAGATCGCGGCGGAATTGGGCGAACTCTCTGCGCGCGCCCGTGAGGGCAAGTTGCAGGCCGCTCAGATGCAGGGTGCGTGCTTCACGCTCTCGAGCCTCGGCGGCATTGGCGGCACGGCCTTCACCCCGATCATCAACGCGCCCGAAGTGGCCATCCTCGGCATCTCACGCTCCCGGGTGGCGCCGGTCTGGGACGGCCAGGCTTTCCAGCCGAGGACCCTGCTGCCGCTCTCGCTGTCCTACGACCATCGCGTCATCGACGGGGCCGCGGCCGCGCGCTTCGTGGTGGCGCTGGCCGGCCGACTGGCCCGGCCTGAGTCCCTCATCGAGGCCGGCGAGTGAAACTGGAGCAGCGGGTGCCCGCGCTGGGTGATTTCGACGCCGTCGAGGTGGTCGAGGTCCTGGTATCGGTGGGCGAGGTGGTGGCAGCCGAGTCGCCGCTCGTCACGCTCGAGACCGACAAGGCCACCATGGACGTGCCCGCGACCGCGGCCGGCACGGTGCTCGAGGTGCACGTGGCCCGCGGCGACAAGGTGGCCGAGGGCGCGCTCCTGGTCACGCTTGACTCCGCGGACAAGGGCAGCGACAAGCCGGAGGCTGAGGCTGCTGCGCAACCGGCCAGTGTCGCCGCCGAGCCTGCGGTGTCGGCCGGCCTGCCGGCGGCGGACCGCCGGGCGCGCCTGGTGGTACTGGGCGGGGGGCCTGGTGGGTACGCCGCAGCCTTCAGGGCTGCCGACCTCGGGCTCGACGTGATCCTGGTGGAGCGCCGCCCGCGACTCGGCGGCGTGTGCCTCAACGTAGGCTGCATACCCTCCAAGGCCTTGCTGCACGCCGCGCGGGTGATGGACGAGGCGAGGTCCATGAGTGCGCACGGCATCGTATTCGATCCCCCCCGCATCGAGCTGGACCGCCTGAGAGGCTGGAAGGACGGCATCATCGAGCGCCTGACCACCGGCCTTGGGGGCCTGGCACGGCAGCGCAAGGTGGCGGTCCTGCACGGTAACGGCCGTTTCGTCGCGCCTGACCGGCTGGAGGTCACGGCCGATGACGGGCGCGTCACCGTGGTCGGGTTCGAGCAGTGCATCGTGGCGGCTGGCTCCGAGCCGGTGAGGCTGCCGGGGTGGCCGGACGATCCCCGCATCATGGATTCCACCGGTGCGCTCGAGTTGGCAGACATTCCCGGGCGCCTGCTGGTGGTTGGCGGCGGAATCATCGGGCTCGAGATGGCCTGCGTTTACGAGGCCCTGGGGTCGCGGGTCACGGTGGTGGAACTGGGGCCTGCCCTGATGCCCGGCTGTGACCGCGACCTGGTCAAGCCGCTGGAGAAGCGCATCAGGGCCCGCTACGCGCAAATCCTGACTTCCACCCGGGTCGAGGGCGTCGAGGTCCGTGAGCATGCCCTGGAGGTGCGCTTCACCGGGGAGGGGGCGCCGGCGACGGCCGAGTTCGACAAGGTGCTGGTGGCCGTGGGTCGCGTACCCAACGGGCGCCTGCTCGGGCTGGAGGCCGCGGGCCTGGCGCCGGATGAACGCGGCTTCATCCGGGTCGATCGGCAACTGCGCACGAGCGCTCACCGCATTTTTGCGATCGGCGACATCGTCGGTCAGCCCATGCTCGCACACAAGGCGACCCACGAGGGCAAGGTGGCAGCAGAGGCTGCCGCCGGGCTCAAGAGCTTCTTCGATGCCCGGGTCATCCCCTCGGTGGCCTATACCGATCCGGAGGTTGCCTGGGTGGGCCTGACGGAGACGGCGGCCCGCGAGCAGGGCATAGAGGTGGGCAAGGGGGTGTTTCCCTGGGCTGCCAGCGGGCGCTCGCTGGCGATCGGCCGCGACGAAGGCTTCACCAAGCTGCTGTTCGATCCCGCGACCCATCGCGTGCTGGGCGGAGGCATCGTCGGCACCAATGCCGGGGATCTCATCGGCGAGGTGGCGCTGGCCATCGAGATGGGCGCAGACGCTGCGGACATCGGCTTGACCATCCATCCGCACCCAACCCTTGGCGAAACCGTCGGCATGGCGGCAGAGGCCTTCGAGGGCACCCTGACGGACCTGTACCTGCCTCGCAAGAAGGCTTGAAGTCGCCGCTCAGGCGCCCGGCGGAAGCTCGACGATACCGCGTTCCACCAGCATGGCCAGGGCGGCTCGGGTGCCCTCCTCGGTGACGGGCCTGCCGTTGCCTGCCAGTTGTGCGCACACCTGGCGCACGAGCGCCTCGGCCGGCAGGCCCGGTGCAGACTCGAGGCAGGACAGCAGGTGGGCCATGGCGGCGTCCACTTCCAGGAAATGCACCGCGCCCTGAGGATCCCGATGCACCACGATGAAGGTGGGCAGCTCCGGCGCGCGTTCCGGCACCCGCTCGGGTCCGATGCGGTGCACCGGCCACTGATAGGCCAGGAGCCAGGCGAGCGCAGACACCCGCGGCCGGGGTGGCAGCGTCTCTGGGTCGGGATCGGGTTCGTTGGCGAGTGCGACTTCCATCCACTCGTAGTGGGCAAGTTCGGCCAGGCAGGGCGGGCGATCGGCGTCCGTTGGCAGGTCGCCGAGCCACTGGACGAATTCGCCGGCCAGGCGAATGAAGTAAGGCGTCCGGGCGCGATGCTCGCGGAAAAATTGTCGTATGAGCGCTGACCAGGCGCGTTCCCCAAGCAGCGCGCGGCTGACTGGCAGGGTGCTGCCGAGCAGGTCGCGGAGGTTGTTGAAAAACAGGTCGCGGTAGACCGCGAGCCTGCGATCCTCGATGTCCGGCGGTGGCGGTGACCCTTCGGGATCGCGCAGGTGGGCCGCCAGGCAGCGCTGCAATTCGAGCAGTTCCACGGGCTAACTCCCGTTGAACGGCATTGCTGAAAGGTATCGGCAGGTCATGATGACTGTCAGGGTGCTGGCAAGGGTGGAAGTTGTGTTCACGTGGGTGCAGTGTGGTCCAAGAGGGTCAGTTGAATAACCTCGCGGCGCTTTGCAGGGTTCGATAAACACCCCATGCGAGGGGCAGGCCCACGGCGCTCCAGGCAAGACCCAACTGCAGGTAATGGTTGTCGCCCACTCCCCTGGTGGCTGCCGCCACCCCCGCGACCTGGGTTGCTTCACCGGCCCGTGACCGTTCCCGAGACAGTTCTTCCGCGGTCATGAAATGTCGGGGCTGGAGCGGTCGTACCAGCAGGTTCGCCAGCAGGCCAATCGCGAGCATGCCTACCAGGATAAACATCGTCTGGTTATAAACCTGTTCGCGTGGGATACCCAGACCGAGCTGGTAGTCTCGCATGTAGTTGACCACCACGGGCCCGAGTATGCCCGCGGTCGCCCACGCCGTAAGCAAGCGGCCGTGAATGGCACCGACCATCTGGGTGCCGAACAAGTCAGCAAGATAGGCGGGGACGGTGGCAAAGCCTCCCCCGTACATGCTCAGGATTACGCAGAAGGCAGCCACAAAAAGCAGAGTGTTGCCGCCCATGGCCAGGGCTGGGACCGACGCATACAGCACCGCACCGAGGACGAAAATGATGCTGTAGGTGGATTTGCGCCCAATCCGGTCGGACAGGCTCGCCCACGCCAAGCGGCCACCGATATTGAACAGGCTCAACAGTGCGGTGAAACC
>JAURMS010000394.1 GCA_030830595.1 Gammaproteobacteria bacterium
GGCAAGGCTGCGCAGCGAATGCACCCCGGCGAGCGCTGCACCCGGCAAACTGGCGGCGCGCGGCCGGGCGCCGGTGGCCAGCAACAGGCGGCTATAAGCCACCCTGCTGCCGTCGGCGAAGGCGACCTCCCTGCCACCTCGGTCAATGGCCGTGGCTGGCTGGCCGAGTTTCAGTTCCACACCCTGCTTGGCGTAGTAGGCCTCTGGCCGGATCCACAGGCGCTCTGCCTCCAGCTCTCCGGTCAGGAATTTCTTCGAGAGCGGGGGGCGCTGGTAGGGCAGCCAGGGTTCATCGCCCGCCAGGGTGACAGGGCCCGTATGGCCCTCACGGCGCAGGCTGTCGACGGCCTGGGCCGCTGCATGGCTGGCTCCGATGATCAGGATGGTGTCTTGCACGGGGACGAGAGCCTACCTGCACGCCTGTCTGCTGCCCACCCCCTTGGCGCGCCCCGCTGGTGCGGCCGGGTCGACGCCGTGCGCCATCTTGGTGCGGAGCTGCGGCCCCCGCTGCGGGCAAGTCACTGATTTAGAAAAGAGGGGCCAGCTCGGCATAGAATCTGCACTCAGCCTTTCAGGATTTCCCGTGAGGAGCATGTGATGAAGCTGGTTACTGCCATTATCAAGCCGTTCAAGCTCGACGACGTACGCGCCGCGCTGTCCGACATCGGCATCTCGGGCATGACGGTCACCGAGGTGAAGGGTTTCGGCCGCCAGCGAGGTCATACCGAGCTGTATCGTGGTGCCGAGTACGTGGTCGACTTCGTGCCGAAGACGCGGATCGAGGTTGCGGTGAGGGGCGACCTGGTCGACCAGGTGGTAGATGCCATCATCGGTGCCGCCAAGACCGGCAAGGTGGGAGACGGCAAGATCTTCGTCACCGAGATCGAGCGCGTGGTCCGGATCCGCACCGGTGAGGCCGACGAGGCGGCTCTTTGACCGAACCGGCGGCGTCGCTCGGGGCTGCCATGGAGGCCATTGCACCCGGCGGCGCCCGTCGGCACATCCTGTTGTGCACGCACGGCAAGTGCGCGCCAGCCGAGGCATCGCAGCAGGCGTGGAAGTTTCTCAAGCGGCGCCTGCGGGAACTCGGCCTGGCCGACGTGGCCCAGGGCGTGCTGCGAACCCGTGCCGATTGCCTCAGGGTCTGCCGGGACGGCCCGATTGCGCTCGTCTATCCAGAGGGCACCTGGTACCGGCAGGCTGACGAGCGCAACCTCGAGCGCATCATCCAGGAGCACCTGATCGGCGGCGTGCCGGTCGAGGAACTGGTCTTCGGCAGGACTCCGCTCGGCGACTGAACGCGCGGACAGGCAGAATAGGCGCCCATGCGCGCCCTGCTCGTCCTGTTCCTGATTGTCTTCGTCGACCTGCTCGGCTTTGGCATCATCATTCCGCTGTTTCCTTTCGTGGCCGAGCGGATGGGCGCGGACCCCTGGCTCATCACTTTCGGCGGCGCGGGCATCTATGCCCTGGCGCAGGTCATCTCCACGCCCTTGTGGGGCAGGCTGAGCGATGCGGTGGGCAGGCGACCCGTGCTGATCGTCAGCATGATCGGTTCAACCGGGGGATACGTCATGCTGGGGCTGGCCGACACGCTCGGCATGCTGATCATGGCCCGCGTGTTCTCGGGCCTCATGTCGGGCAACATCTCGGCTGCCTTTGCCTACGTGGCCGACGTCACCGAGCCGGAGCAGCGGGCTCGGGGCCTGGGCATGATAGGCGCGGCCTTCGGGCTCGGCTTCATGCTTGGCCCCATGATCGGCGGCCTGCTCGGCGGCGACGACCCTGCCGCCATGAATTTCGCCCTGCCGGCCTTGGTCTCGGCCGGTCTCAGTGCAACGGCCTTCCTCAGTGCGACGATTTTCCTCAAGGAGAGCCTGCCGCCGGCATCGCGCAAGCCCTGGACATTGAGCGGCCGCTCAGGATTTCGCTCGCCGCTGGCGCCGGTGGCTCACAGCCCGGCGCTGCTCGGCGTGGTGGGCTCGGTCTGCCTGGTGTCGATCGGTGCCACCATCCTGCAGACGATCTTCCCCGTCTGGGGACACGACGTCCTGGCCTTGTCGCCGCGCGACGTCGGCCTGGCCTTTTTCGCGATGGGCGTGGTAGGCGTGCTGGTGCAGGGGGTCCTGGTCGGTCACCTGGCGCGCCGCTTCGGCGAGCGGCGGGTTCTCTACGGTTCCGTGCTCATGCACGCGATCGGGTATGCGGCGATGATCCTGGCGAGTGACTGGGTGATGCTGGCCATTGGCGCGGCGTTCTTTTCGGCGGGGCACTCCAGTTACAACACCGCGGCGTCCAGCCTGCTGAGCCTGGAAGCCGGCCAGGATGAGAAGGGTGCCGTGCTCGGCATCATGCAATCGGCCAGCGCGGCGGGCCGCATCGTCGGCCCGGCCAGCAGTGGGGCGATCTACTCCGGATTCGGCACCCAGGCCCCGTTCATCACCGGCGCACTCCTGCTGTTGCCGGCGGTCCTGCTGCTGCGCGTGGCACGCAAACCAGCGTGCTGAAGACGCTCAGCCCGGGACGATGACCTGCCTGACCGCGAGTCCGTCGGCGAGCAGGTCGAGGCCCTCATTGATCTCCTCCAGCGCCAGCGTGCCGCTCAGCAGGCGATCCACCGGCAGCTCGCCGCGCTGGTAC
>JAURMS010000395.1 GCA_030830595.1 Gammaproteobacteria bacterium
CGAGAGCACCCGCGACGGCAGCGACCGCATCACCCGTAGCTGGCTGGCCCCGGCCCTCGGCTCCCTGACCGAGCAGATGGAACAGGAACGGCGCGGGCGGCGACTGCTCTCGATGTACCTGCAGCGCTACCAGCCCGGCCCCTGATCAGGTGCGCGGCAGGGTCACCCCTGTCTGCCCCTGATACTTGCCGCCTCGGTCCCGATAGGACGTATCGCAGACCTCGTCGGACTCGAAGAACAGCATCTGGGCCACGCCCTCGTTGGCGTAGATCTTGGCGGGCAGCGGGGTGGTATTGGAAAACTCCAGGGTGACATGACCCTCCCACTCCGGCTCCAGGGGGGTGACGTTGACAATGATCCCGCACCGGGCATAGGTGCTCTTGCCGAGGCAGACCACCATCACATTGCGGGGGATGCGGAAGTATTCCACCGTGCGGGCAAGCGCAAAGGAATTCGGCGGAATGATGCAGACGTCCGCCTGCTGATCGACGAAGTTGTTGAGGTCGAACTGCTTGGGATCGACGATGGTGGAGTTGATATTGGTGAACACCTTGAATTCGCTGGCGCAACGCACGTCGTAGCCATAGCTGGACGTGCCGTAGGAGACGATCCGCCGCCCTTCCACCTCACGAACCTGACCGGCCTCGAACGGCTCGATCATGCCGGTCGACTCGGCCATGCGCCTGATCCAACGGTCGGACTTGATGCTCATTCGTCGTCTCCCACGGTAATCTTCGGGAAGGCACCCGGCTGCGCCACGTGGCGCGCGGCGAGTTGCGCCACGGTAGCGAGCGCCGCATGTCGATAGCCGCGGGCCAGCTCCGAATCCGGCAGGGCCAGCACCACCGGCTGGCCCTCGTCAGACCCTGCACGCACCCGCGCATCCAGCGGCAACTCACCCAGCAGCGGTGCGGCATAGCGCTCGGCCACCCGTCGGCCACCCTCACTTCCGAACAACGCCTCGCGGTGTCCGCAGGCCGGACAGGCGTGGTAGCTCATGTTCTCGATCACGCCCAGCACGGGGACCTCAACCTTGCGGAACATCTGCAGCCCGCGTCGGGCATCGAGCAGGGACATCTCCTGGGGCGTGGTGACGATGACCGCCCCCGACAGCGGCACCCTCTGAGACAGGGTCAGCTGGATGTCGCCCGTGCCGGGCGGCATGTCCACCAACAGGTAATCCAGTTCGCCCCATTGAGTGTCGCCGAGCAGCTGGACCAGTGCCTGGGTGGCCATGGGCCCTCGCCACGCCATGGGCTGATCCTCGCCTACCAGCAGCCCGATGGACATCATGGCCAGCCCGCCTCGCGATACGGGCAGCACCTTGCCCGGATCACCCCCCTGGGGCCGCTGACCCGCCAGGCCGAGCAGCAACGGCTGACTGGGTCCGTAGATATCGGCGTCGAGCAGGCCCACCCGAGCCCCCTCGGCCACCAGCGCGAGGGCCAGGTTGACGGCCACCGTGGACTTGCCCACGCCGCCCTTGCCCGAGGCCACGGCAATGACGTTGGCGACGCCAGGCAGCGGCGCCACGCGGTGACCGCCCTGAGCCTCCACCTGCCAACCAAACTGGATCCGCCCGGGCAGCCGGCAACCCGACTCCGCGAGGTGCTGGCGCAAATGGGGCTCCAGCAGATGCTGATGCCGCCCTACCGGGAACCCCAGTCGAACGGACAGGTCGTAGCCGTCGGGGGTGTCCAGACACTGCATGCTGGCGCCCAGCTCGGCCAGGGTCAGCCCCGTCAGTGGCTCCGTGGCGGCGAGTACCGCATTTATGAGAACTGGTTCGTGGCCTGTGGACACCCTAACCTCCATTGTGGGGGCGGGATTGTACTTAAAGCCTGCCCGGACTTGCGTCTGACCGAGCGGGTGTGTGTCATAATCAGCAAGTTACGACTCTTTTCGGAGGCTTTTGTTAAGTTTGCGGTGTCCGCTTAGCCGGGTTCCGCGGAATACGCGCCTGCTATGGGATTATTTTCGAGGTTTCGAGTCGATCGTCTAGTGGCCGACATCCAGGACGCCGGCGACTTGTCGTCGCCTGCGGCCCGCCGCGCGCTGGAGAACCTCCGCAAGTCCGGAGAGTCCGCCATCCAGCCCATCGTCGACGCCCTGGCCGTGACCGACAAGGCAGAGACCGACGCCTTGGTGGCGGTGCTCAGGGACCTCACCAACGAGAAGACCTTCCCCAGGATGGCGAGGGCTCTCGTCGACAGCAACGCCCGTGCGGCGGCAGCCGTCACCCGGGCCCTGACCTTGAGCCGGGGCTATTCACCGCAGCAGGTGCTGGACCTGCTGGATGACAACTCCGTCCCACGGCCGGTGGCGCTCAGCCTGGTGGAGGCCAACAAGGCGCGCATTCCCTTTCGTGACCTGATCAACGCCACCTATCGACGGCCGGCGGCGGAAAAGACCGAGTTGTTCAAGGTGATCGGCGAGATCGCCAGCGACGACAACCTGGAGGAACTGCTGCTGCGGGTGGAGGGACAAGATCCCATCGCGCGGATGAACATCATTTCCATCCTCTCCAAGTTCAACCGGCCGCAGGTGCGTTTCGCCCTGCAACAGACACTGAAGGACGACAACAAGCGCATGCGGGCAGCGGCCCTCAAGGCCATCGCCGGCATGCAGGGTGCGATTGATCCCGGGCAGATCGCGCCCATGCTGCGCGACCTCGACATGGAGGTGCAGAACCTCGCGATCGAGATCCTGTCCAAGGCAGCGCACCCCGACACGGTCACCCACCTGGTCGACGTCCTCAAGGACGAATCCGAGTACTCGCGCCGTGCCGCGGTGGAGGTGCTGAACGTCATCGGTGACGAGCGGATGGTCAGGACCCTGCTTGAGGCGATCAAGGACGACGACTGGTGGGTCCGGGGCCGGGCAGCTGATGCGCTGGGCAAGATCGGCGGACCGAACGTGATCAACGCGGCGCTGTCTCTGGTGACGTCGAAGGACGAGGAGGTCCGCAGGACGGCGGTCGAGATCCTCAACCAGACCAACGACGAGCGCGCGGCCGAGAGGCTGATCGAGGCCAGCCGGGATGCCGACTGGTGGGTCAGTGAGCGCGCGGTCGACGCTCTCGGGGCCATGGGTACCCGGACGGCCATCCCGCGCCTGCTGGAGATGCTCGAGCAGAATCCCAAGTCGGTGGCGACGGTGGTGCGCGCGCTGGGGAAGATCGGCGACTCCAGGGCGGTGGAACCGATCCTGTCGCTGCTGAGCCGCAAGGAGGTCGACGTCCTGATCGAGGCGGCCCACGCCATCGGCAAGCTCTGCGACGAAAAGCGCTACGACGACATGCGCGAGCAGCTGAAACCACTGCTCCAGTCGCGCGAGAAGTCGGTGATCGACGCGGCCTTCAAGGCGGTGGCAGAGCTGGATACACGCTTCGCGCCCTTTGACGCCGAGACCATCATGAAGACGGGGATCGCCGGCATGATCGACCAGCCGGCGGCAGGCGTCACCAAGGTCAAGACCGACGGCAACATCGGCCAGACCATGCTGATCGAGTCCGCGGACGTGGCCGCAATCATGAAGGCGGCCGAAACCCACGGAAAGCTGGACATCTCCACCCTCAACTCTGGCGATATCGTTGAGGGTCGATACAAGTTTATCCAGCGCATCGGCAAGGGCGCCTTCGGCACCGTGCTCTTGTTCGAGGACGCCGTGGTCGGCGAAAAACTGATCCTCAAATTCCTCAACCCGACGGTCTCGCAGGACGAGGAAATGATGCAGCGGTTCGTCCACGAGCTGCGTTACTCACGCAAGATCACCCATCCCAACGTCATCCGTATCTACGACTTCCTGCAGATTCGCGGCAACTACGCCATCTCCATGGAGTATTTCCCGTCGCACACGCTGACCTCAGAGCTCACCGGCGGCAAGCCGATGGGCATCAAGCGGGCCTTGCGCTTCGCCATCGACGTGACCAGGGGCATGACCGTGGCGCACAACGAGGGCATCGTGCATCGCGACCTCAAGCCAGCCAACGTCCTCATCAACGACGAAGGGCTGCTGAAGATCGTGGACTTCGGGGTCGCCGCCGCCCACCAGGAGGGCGACACCCAACTGACCAAGACCGGCTACGTCATCGGCTCGCCAAAATACATGGCGCCCGAGCAGATCCTCGGTAAAAAGGTCGACATTCGCGCTGACGTCTACTCGCTGGGCGTGATCCTGTATGAACTCCTCACCGGGTCGCCGCCCTACCACCGCGGCGACCACATGGCCGTGATGTACCAGCACGTCCAGGGACGGGCGGTGCCCCCGCTCGAGGCAAACCCGGAACTCAGCCAGGAATTGTCCGATGCGGTCATGAAGGCGATGGCTGTCGACAAGACCCGGCGCTACCAGACCATGGACGAGTTCAGGCTGGCACTGGAACAGTTCTTGTGATTCACTTCGGCTAATGCCGAGAATAGACGCATTCTTGAAGTTGGCCATGTCCCAGGGCTGCTCCGACCTGCACCTGTCGGTCGGCGTGCCACCCATGCTCCGGATGCACGGCGACCTGGTGCCCATCCGCTTCCGGGAACTCGGCGGGCCGGAACTGGAAAGCTACGTCATGGAAATCCTCAGCAAGGCGCATGAGGAAACCTTTCGCCAGGGATACGACGTGGACTTTTCATACGTGACGGAAGACGGGGGCCGTTTCAGGGTCAACGTCTTCCGCAAGGACACCGGCGTCGGCGCGGTGTTCAGGGCCATCCCGAGCGCCGTGCCCACCCTGGAGGAACTCGGCCTGCCCAAGCTGCTTGCCCGACTGTGCGACCACCACCAGGGCATGATTCTGGTCACCGGCTCGACCGGCACGGGCAAGTCGACCACCCTCGCCGCAATGATCCATGAGCTGAACGCCCACCGCAGCCTGAACATCATCAGCCTCGAGGACCCCATCGAGTTCGTGCACCGTAGCAAGAAGAGCCAGGTCGTCCAGCGCGAACTGGGCACCCACATGCCGAGCTTTGCGGAGGGGGTCCGGGCAGCCATGCGCGAGGACCCAGACGTCATCCTGGTCGGCGAAATGCGCGATGCAGCCACCATCTCGATGGCCATGACGGCCGCCGAAACGGGCCATCTCGTGCTTGGCACCCTGCACACCACCAGTGCCACCAAGACCATTGATCGCATCATCGATGCGTTGCCCAACGAAGAGAAAGAGCAGACCAAGAGCTTCCTGGGCCAGAGCCTGATCGCGGTCGTTACCCAGGTATTGGTGAAAACCCCCGACGGGCGCGGGCGCAAGGCGATCTGCGAGATCATGGTCATGAATCGTGCCATCGCCAAGCTGATCCAGACCGAGCAGACCCACCAGATTCCGCTGCAGATCCAGACCGGCAAGGACTCCGGCATGCAACTGATGGACCAGGCCATGCTGGCAGCCGTGACGGCCAAGGAGGTCGATCCCGATCACGCCTACGCGCTGGCCGTCGACAAGAAGCCCTTCACTCGCTACGTGGTGGACCGTAGCCTGCTGCCCCGTTTCGACAACTGACCCGCATGGCAGCCATCGACACCTACCTGGACGAGATGCTGGTGCGGGAGGCCTCAGACCTGCACTTCATGGCCGGCGCACCCCCGAGGATCCGCCAGTACGGCAAGCTGATGCCCTTGCGGGAAGAGCTGCTGACTGCCGACCTGGTCCAGCAGCACCTCACCGAGATCATGTCCAAGAAGGCCGCCGACCGCCTGGAAGAGAAGGACGGCTGCGACTTCGCCTATACGCTTGGCGCCAAGGCCCGTTTCAGGGTCAACGTGCTGCGGCACCTCGACGGCCTCGGCGCCGTGTTTCGGGCCATTCCCTCCAAGGCGCTCACGCTCGAGCAGCTGAAGATGCCCGAGGTGGTCCGCTCACTGTGTCGGGCCAGCAGCGGCCTGATCTTGGTGACCGGCAAGACGGGTTCAGGCAAGTCGACCACGCTGGCGGCGATGGTCGATGACCTCAACGTCAGGATCAAGGGTCACATCCTGACCATCGAGGATCCGATCGAGTTCGTACATCCGCGCAAGAACTGCCTGGTCAGCCAGCGCGAGGTGGGCGTGCACTCGCCGACCTTCGCCTCGGCCCTGCACTCAGCGCTGCGCGAGGACCCGGACGTGATCCTGGTGGGCGAGTTGCGCGACCACGAAACCATGAGCACGGCGATCACCGCAGCGGAGATGGGCATCCTGGTCATGGCCACGCTGCACACCAATGGCGCCGCGGCCACCGTGGATCGCATCGTCAATGCCTTCCCCACGGACAAGCAGAACCATGTCCGCACCATGCTCTCGACCTCCCTGCGGGGCGTGGTCTCCCAGCAGCTGATCACCCACAAGAGCGGGCGAGGCCGGGTCTGCGCGCTCGAGATCATGGTCAACACCCCTGCCATTTCCAACCTCATCCGTCAGGGCAAGATCGACATGCTGGAAAATGCCATGCAGTCCGGAGGGGCCTCCGGTATGCGGGTGATGGACTCCTCCATCCAGCAGCTTCTGGACAGCGGCATGATTACGGGACGCCTCGCCTATGAAAAGTCGATCTCGAAGATGCGTTTCGAGGACGTGATGAATCGGGACGATTGAGCCTGCCACTGGCATAATTGGCCCCTTCGAGGACCCCTTATGCCACGCTCCATCCTGGTTACCAGTGCCCTGCCCTATGCCAACGGACCCACTCACCTGGGTCACGTTACCGAAACCGTGCAAACGGACATCTGGGTGCGCTTCCAGCGCCTGCGCGGCCACGAATGCCATTACGTCTGCGCGGACGACACCCATGGCACGCCGATCATGTTGCAGGCGAGGGCGGAGGGCATCACGCCGGAGGCACTCATCGAGCGGGTCGGTGTCGAGCGCAGGCGCAGCTTCGCCGGCTTCCGGATCGGCTTCGACAACTACTACACCACCCACTCGCCGGAAAACAGGCACTACACCGAGCTGGTGTTCAAGGCCCTCGATGCGGCCGGCCACATCGATCGTCGACCGGTGGTGCAGGCCTACGATGAACAGGCCGGCATGTTCCTGCCCGATCGCTACGTCAAGGGCCACTGCCCGCGATGCGATGCCCCGGATCAGTACGGAGACAGCTGCGAGGCCTGCGGGGCGACCTACTCCCCGTCCGACCTGAAGAACCCCGTTTCCGTGCTCAGCGGCACCGCACCGATCCAGCGCGAGTCGGAGCACCTGTTTTTCAAGCTCGGTCACTTCGAGGACATGCTGCGGGCCTGGACCCGCTCCGGCACCCTGCATCCGGCGGTCACCAACAAGCTGGACGAGTGGTTCGAGGCCGGGCTGCGCGACTGGGACGTGTCCCGCGACGCGCCGTATTTCGGTTTCGAGATTCCGGGTGCGCCAGGCAAGTTCTTCTACGTGTGGCTGGACGCACCGATCGGGTACATGGCCAGTTTCGACGACCTCTGCCGACGCACCGGGCTTGATTTCGACGCCTACTGGCGTCCAGGCGGCAACACCGAGCTGCACCATTTCATCGGCAAGGACATCCTGTACTTCCACTCGCTGTTCTGGCCGGCCACGCTGGAAGGCGCCGGGTTCCGCAAGCCCGATGGGGTCCACGTGCACGGCTTCCTGACCATCAACGGCCAGAAGATGTCCAAGTCACGCGGCACCTTCGTCACCGCGGAGCGCTACCTGGAGCTGCTGCCAGCCGAGTATTTCCGCTACTTCATCGCCGGCAAGCTGGGGCCGGGCGTCGACGACTTCGACCTCAACCTCGAGGAGTTCACCACCCGCATCAATGCCGAGATCGTCGGCAAGCTGGTCAACCTGGCCTCGCGCTGCGCGCCGTTCATCACCCGTGGTCACGATGGCCTGCTGGCCTCCGCCCTCCCCGATCCTGCCCTGCACGCGGACTTTGCCCGCGCGGGAGAGTCCATCGCCAGCCTGTTCGAGGCCCGCGAATATGCCGCAGCGATCCGCGAGATCATGGCCCTGGCCGACCGCGCCAACCAATACGTCGATGCCCACAAACCATGGGTACTGGCCCGTGACCCGGCCCGGGCCAGCGAGGTCCAGGCGGTCGCCACCCAGGCGCTCAACCTGTTCCGGATGCTGATGGCCTGGCTCAAGCCGGTCATGCCAGACATGGCCACGAGGGCCGAGGCCTTCCTCGGGGCTCCCATCCGCCACTGGGACGATGCGGGCACGCCGCTGCTCGGCACCCGTATCCAGCCCTACGATCCTCTCGCCTCGCGGCTCGACCTGGCCTTGGTCAACAAGCTCGTCGAGACCCCACCCTCCACCCCGCAGCCGCCTCCGCCTCCGCCGGAGGGGACCGGCGAGGTCGACATCGAGACTTTCCAGAAGGTAGACCTGCGGGTCGCCCGCATCGCCTCGGCCGAACTTGTCGAGGGCGCGGACAAGCTCCTGAAGCTCAGCCTCGACCTGGGCGAGGGCGGCTCGCGCCAGGTCTTCGCCGGCATCCGCGCTGCCTATGACCCTGCCACGCTGGTCGACCGACTGGTGGTGGTGGTCGCCAACCTCAAGCCCCGCAAGATGCGCTTCGGCGTGTCGGAGGGCATGGTGCTGGCGGCCGGACCGGGTGGAGAGGACATCTTCCTGCTGGCGCCTGATGCAGGGGCCAGGCCCGGTATGCGGGTCAAGTGACCGACGACCGCTCCGCACTCGCCGAGCGTATCTACGGCCTGCTCCCGCAGACCCAGTGCCGGCGCTGCGGCTTCGAGGGCTGCCGCCCCTACGCCGAGGCCCTGGCCGAGGGCCTCACCCGGTCCAATCGCTGCCCGCCGGGGGGGCAACCGGTGCTAGAGGCGCTGGGCCAGTTACTGGGTGTCCACGAGAACGGCCTTGATCTCGAATGCGGCAGCGAAGCACCACCCACCGTAGCGCTGGTCATCGAGGCCGACTGCATCGGTTGTGCGCGCTGTATCGACGCCTGTCCGACCGACGCCATCGTCGGCGCGCGCAAGTGGATGCATACGGTCATCGCCGTGGATTGCTCCGGCTGCGAGTTGTGCCTGCCGGCCTGTCCAGTCGATTGCATCAGCATGGTGGCTGCGCCTCACCTGCCGACGCGGCCGCTGGACGGCGCGGATATCGCCGACCGCGCCCGGCACTTCCACCACCTGCAGGGCCGCAGGGAGGCACGCCTCGAGCGCCTGGCTGCGCGCCGGCGAATGGCGATGGCCAGCCGCCTTGCCGAGCCCGCGCCATGAATCGGGACAAGCGCCGGCTGATTTTCGAACGCCTGCGGGCTGCGCATCCGCGGCCCACCACCGAACTGGAATACTCGACTCCCTTCCAGTTGCTGGTCGCCGTCATTCTCTCGGCCCAGTCTACCGACCGCGGGGTGAATCGCGTCACTCGACAATTATTCCCCGTGGCGGGCACCCCCGAGGCCATCGCTGCCCTGGGCGAGCAGGGCCTGGTGCCGTACCTGAAGACCATCGGACTCTGGGCCAACAAGGCCAGGAACGTCGCCGCCACGGCACGGCTGATCGTGGAGCAGCATGCAGGCGAGGTGCCACGCGA
>JAURMS010000054.1 GCA_030830595.1 Gammaproteobacteria bacterium
ATCCTGCCCGACCTCCGCACCGCCGGTAAGGCCGAGGACATCCTGCACCAGGCCGACCTGGCCATGTACCAGGTCAAGGGTGAGAAGCCCAAGCGCGCGGTGGGCATGTCACTGGATTTCTAGTCGCCGCAGTTCCGCGCTAACCTCTGGCCTGTCCGCTGGCAACAGGAACAGGGGGTGACTTGGTCAGGACAGCATTTCCAGCAGCCGTGATTGCTGCCTTGGCGTGGATACCCCTGCCGGGATCGGCAGCGCCGACGCCTGCGGAACCGGCGACCAATCCCTTCCTGGCTGCCGAATACAACAACCAGAGCCACTGGAACGACGCCGCCACGGACAGCACGGAGATCGCCGTGCCGCGTGGCCACTATCGGGTCACGCCGGGCAGTTACGACTGGATTCCTTCGGAGGCGCTGGGCATCCCAGCCTACAGTGCCATGATGGCTGGCCGCGAGGTGCACTGGTTCTTCGCCGGTTCATCCCTGCGCAAGTTCGTGCGCGGGGGAGAGTGGCTGCAGGAAGTCGACCGCCGCTCCATCCGGCAGGGTCTGCGCGAGGGCCCCTGGCCGAGCGACGCGCTGCGAGTGGAGCAGCTCGAAGCCTTGCGTGAGCGCATCGCTGCGCGGGACGAACAGGCCGTCATCGATTACCTGCTCGCACAGCCCAACCGGCTGGTGAGCGCCGTCGAGGACCAGGTCGCGCAGGGCGTCCTCTATTCGCTGCTCACCGCCGACCATGGCTTCATCGGTGCTAACGCGAGAGGCCTGTTGCGGATCGATCAGGAGGATCCCGCCGATCCCCTCTCGCGCCTGCGGGAGCCGCTGCAGGTCGACCTGCCCGATGCACTGTTCGACGACGAACGGGTGCGCACGCACACGATCTTCCAGTCAGATGCGGTCTTCGGCTTGGGCATGACCTTCAACGGTTTCCTGGTCATCAATACCCTGGGCGGCAGTATCGCCACGCTCGATCGGCAAAGCCTGCAATTGATCGATGTGCACCGCGCCGGCGATCTCGACGAGGTCTTCACCAACAGTTTCGCCACCAGCCCGGAGACCGGTGGCGGGGCCGTTTACGTCGCGTCGAACCGACGCCTGTATCGGTTGGTGGTCGCAGCGGATGGGAAGATCCAGGCCGATGCCGCGGCGGGGGCCTGGGAGGCGGCGTATGACCGGGGTGAGCGCCTCCCCATGGGCAAGATCGCCGATGGCACTGGCGCGACGCCCACGCTCATGGGTTTCGGTCCCGGCGAGGACGAGCTGGTGGTGCTCACCGATGGCAGCCGCAAGATGAAACTGGTCGCCTTCTGGCGCAACCAGATCCCCGCTGATGCGAAGCCGCCGGAGGGTGCAGCCTCGGCTCGCATCGCCGATCAGGTGGAAGTCGACCTGGGCGCTGAATTCGATCTCGTACAGTCCGAGCAGTCGGTCGTCACTCACGGGCGGCATGCCTTCGTGCTCAATGCGCTGCCCGTCCAGCGACCGTCGCCGCTGCCGGTCAAGGGCTCCTACGCTCGCGGGCTGCTGGCGGGCTTCACGCGACCGCTGCCGAGGGGCATCGCCATGTTCCGCTGGGACGACGAGGCCCATCGGTGGCAGTCCCTGTGGCAGCGGTCAGACGTTTCCACCGTGGCGACCGTGCCCATGATCAGCGGTGGCAGCCGGATGGTGATCGTCAACGGCACCTTCGGCGAGCGGCTGGGGGAGCTCTACCACCTCGGCTTCAACCTCGACGACGGGCAGCTCGTCATGAGCATCGCCTCGGGCGCAGATCCGCTCTTCAACGGGGTGTTCACGGGGATCAAGTGCGATCGGGATGGAAGCTTGATGTACACGACCCTGTTCGGCCTGCTGCGGATGGACGTGGAGCGGATGGAAAAGGTGCCCAGCCCGGACCCTCAAATGCGTAAAAATTGAGCCAGATTTTTGCGAATTACGATAATATTCGCCCCCATATACCGCTAATTACGTAGGAGGGGGCGTGAAGGGGAGCGCGCCGCAGGGGTCCGGCCCGCTGAGTTCGCTGACGGTGCTGGAATTGGCCGGCATCGGACCCGCGCCCTACGCCGGCATGCTGCTTGCCGACCTCGGCGCCGAGGTCATTCGCGTCGACCGCCACGATGCCCAGCCGCTCGATCCGGGTCACCGCGTGCTCGGTCGCGGCCGTCGCAGCATCGCGCTCGACCTCAAGCAGCCGGCGGCCCTCGACATCGCCCGCCAATTGGTGAGCCGCAGCGACGGGCTGATCGAGGGTTTCCGCCCGGGTGTCATGGAACGGCTCGGGCTGGGGCCCGAGGCGTGTCATGCGATCAACCCGCGCCTCGCCTACGGACGCGTGACCGGATGGGGGCAGGAGGGTCCGCTGGCCCAGGCACCTGGGCACGACCTGAATTACGTCGCCCTCACCGGAGTGCTCAATGCCATCGGCACCCGCAGCAGCGGTCCCGTCGCACCTCTCAACCTGCTGGGCGATTTTGCCGGCGGTGGCCTGTTCCTGGCCCTCGGCCTGCTGGCGGCCATCATCGAGGCCCGCGTCAGCGGGCGCGGCCAGGTGGTGGATGCGGCCATGGTCGACGGCGCCTCCTCCCTCGCCTCCCTGATCTGGGGCATGCGCTCCGGTGGCTGGTGGCCAGGCGAGCGCGGCGAGAACCTGCTTGATGGGGGCGCGCATTTCTACGGCGTGTTCGCCTGTGCCGACGGCAAGTGGATCACGCTCGGCAGCATCGAGCCGCCCTTTTACGCCGCCCTGCTGCAGGCCCTGGAGCTCGACCCCGCCCGCTTTGCCGGCCAGATGGATGCCCGGCAGTGGCCTGCCCTGCGCGCGGAGGTGGCCGAGGCCGTGCGTCGCCGCACGCGCGATGAATGGGCTGCGCGCCTCGAGGGCAGTGATGTCTGCTTCGCACCGGTGCTCGATTTCGACGAAGCCCGCCAGCACCCGCACAACCTGGCACGCGGTGCGTTCCTGGAGCAGGATGGACTGGCCTACCCCGCGCCCGCGCCCCGTTTCTCGTTGACGCCAGCCACTGCGGCGGCGCCCGCCCGTCATCCCGGGGCCGAGGGCCGGGAAGTGCTCACCCACCTCGGCCTGACCCCCGAACGTATCGATGAACTCGCCGCAGCCGGCGTGGTGCGTCTGACCTCCTGAGGAGTGTTGCCATGCCCAAGATGTTCGACAAGTGGCGTTTGCAGAGCCCCTACTACGACGACAGCCATCACGAATGGGCTGACACGGTGCGACGCTTCGTCCAGAGGGAGATTTCTCCCAACATCGATGCCTGGGAGCGCGCCGGGTCGCTGCCGCGCGAACTGCATCGCAAGGCTGCCGAGGTGGGGATCCTGGGCCTGGGCTTTCCCGAGGAATACGGTGGCGTGCGCGAGGGCGTCGATCCGTTTCACGGCCTGATCAGTGGCGTGGAAATGGCCGACGTCGGCGCCGGCGGCCTGCTGGCCAGCCTGATGATCCACGGCGTCGCGCTGCCCCCGCTGATCGCCGCGGGCTCGGCGGAGCTCAAGCAGCGGATCGTCCCGGAGGTGCTGGCGGGCGAGAAGATCATGGCGCTCGGCGTCACTGAGCCCTCGGGCGGCTCGGACGTCGCCGCCCTCAAGACCCGCGCAGAGCGCAAGGGCGATCGTTACGTAGTGAATGGTTCCAAGACCTTCATCACCTCCGGCATGCGCGCCGACTACTACGTGGTGGCGGTTCGCACCGGCGGGCCCGGCGCCCGCGGCATCAGCCTGCTGCTCCTGGAGAAGGGCATGAAGGGCTTCTCGCAGACGCCGCTGGAGAAGATGGGCTGGCACTGTTCGGATACCGCCACCCTGTACTTCGAGGACGTCGAGGTGCCGGTCGAGAACCTGATCGGTGAGGAGGGCGGCGCCTTTCGCGGCCTCATGGCCAACTTCAATGGTGAGCGCGTCGGGATCGCGAGTTCCTCCAATGCCTTTGCGATGGTGTGCCTGGAGGAGGCGCTGGACTGGGCGCGCGAGCGCGAGACCTTCGGCGTGCGGCTCAACCAGAACCAGGCGATCCGCCACAAGTTCTCGGAGATGTCACGTCAGATCTTTGCCACGCAGGCCTGGGTCGACCGCGCCTGTGACGCCGTGATGCGCGGGCGGGACGATGCCGGCGAGATCGCCCTGCTCAAGATCCAGGGCGCCCGCACCATGGAATATTGCGCCCGCGAGGCGGCGCAGATCCTCGGCGGCGCCTCCTACCTGCGTGGCTGCAAGGTGGAGCGCATTTATCGCGAGGTCCGCCCCAACGTCATTGCGGGCGGCTCCGAGGAGATCATGCTCGACCTGGCCGCCAAGCAGCTGGGCTACGTTTGAAGACATGACAGGCAAACAGATACGCCACAGCGGGGTAAGTTTCAGATGGATGCATTGATTTACGATCACGTGCGCACGCCGCGCGGCAAGGGCAGGAGCGATGGCAAGCTCCACGAGGTCACACCCGTCAAGCTCGCCGCCCAGGCGCTGGAGGCATTGAGGGATCGGTCCTCGCTGGATACGCGCCTGGTGGAGGACGTCACCATGGGTTGCGTGATGGCGGTCGGTGAGCAGGGCTCGAACGTGGCCCGCATCGCCGTGTTGACGGCGGGTTACGACGAGTCCGTGCCCGCCTTCCAGCTCAACCGCTATTGCTCCTCCGGGCTCGAGGCGGTCAACGTCGCCGCTGCCAAGGTCATGGCCGGACAGGCGATGGCGGCGGTGGGCGCCGGCGTCGAGAGCATGTCGCGGGTGCCCATGGGCTCCGGCGGCGGCGCCTGGGCCACCGATCCGGAGGTGGCCTTCCCGACCTATTTCATCCCGCAGGGTGTCAGCGCCGACCTGATCGCCACCCTGCACGGCTACTCCCGGCAAGACCTGGATGCCTACGCGGTGGCCAGCCAGCAGCGCGCGGCAGCGGCCTGGGCCGAGGGACGCTTCGCCCGCTCGGTGGTGCCGGTCAAGGACCTCCTGGGCATCACCCTGCTCGACCACGACGAGACCGTGCGTGGCACGGTGACGGTCGAGTCACTCTCCACGCTGAAGCCCGCCTTCGCGGAAATGGGCGAGAAGTACGGC
>JAURMS010000396.1 GCA_030830595.1 Gammaproteobacteria bacterium
CTGGTGCCGGGAGCGAGACTCGAACTCGCACGATGTCACCACCGGTGGATTTTGAGTCCACTGCGTCTACCAATTCCGCCATCCCGGCCAGGACCGCAAGTATACGCCGGCCACCCGCTGCAAAGCACTTGGCAGCGCTGCGGCGGGCGCCGACAATGAGCCCATGAAGTTCTGTCCGGAATGCGGTCAGCCGGTCGAGATGCGGGTTCCTGAGGGGGATCACCTGCCCCGCCACGTCTGCGGCAGCTGCGAGGCCATCCACTACCACAACCCCAAGATCATCGTCGGCTGCGTCCCCGAGTACCAGGGCAGGATCCTGCTCTGCAGGCGCGCCATCGAACCCCGGCACGGCTACTGGACCTTCCCCGCCGGCTTCATGGAACACGGAGAGACCATGCAGCAGCGCGCAGCCCGTGAGACGTGGGAGGAGGCCCTTGCCCGTGTCGAAATCGGCAGCCCGTTGGCGATCGTCCACGTGCTGCATGCCCAACAGGTGCATGTCACCTTCCGCGCGCGGCTGCCCAGCCCCGAGTTCGCCGCCGGGACCGAAAGCCTGGAAGTGGGGCTATACGAACCCGCCGAGATCCCTTGGGACGACATTGCCTTCCCGAGCGTGCACTTCGCCCTGGAGCGCTGGCTTGAGGACCGCAGCCGGGGCCGGGAGGAACTGCATTTCACGGCCATCGACCGGCGCCTGCCGGCCTCGGGATGATCCCCCGGTCCCACTGTGGCAGAATCTTCGCCGTCCTGAAGGAGATTGCCCGATGACCTTCGTCGTCACCGAAAACTGCATCAAGTGCAAGTACATGGACTGCGTGGAAGTCTGCCCGGTCGACTGTTTCCACGAGGGACCGAATTTCCTGGTGATCGACCCCGATGAGTGCATCGACTGCACGCTCTGCGAGCCAGAGTGCCCCATCGAGGCCATCTACTCCGAGGAGGAACTGCCTCCCGGCCAGGAGCACTTCAAGGAACTGAACGCGGAATTGTCACGTCAGTGGCCGGTGATCACCGAGAAGGGGGAGCCACCCGCGGATGCCGACGAGTGGCGGGGCGTCGAGGGCAAGCTGGCCAAGCTGGAGCGCTGAGCTACTTCCCGATTGCAGCCAACCGGTCGAGCTCCGCGGACAGCCGCGGCGCGGGCAGGTAGCCCGCAATCAAATCTCCAGAATCCGTGATGATCCCGGGCGTACCCCGGATGCCCATCTCGCGTCCCAGGTCGTACTGAGCCTGCACCGGGTTTTCGCAAGTCATCGGCGCCACCGCCTCACCCAGCTTGGCGCGGGTGAGCGCACCGGCCCGGTCGGTGTTGCACCACACCGATTCGGCTTTCTTCCAGCTCTCCCCGCCCGGACCACTGCGCGGGAACATCAGGTAGCGCACCCGCACCCCCAGTTCGTTGAGCTGGTCGATCTCGCCATGCAGCTTGCGGCAGTAGCCGCAGTCTATGTCGGTGAAGATGGTGATGGTGTGACGCGCATCCGCAGGCCCGAACACGATGGCATCTTCATCCTTCTGGGCCGTGACCAGCGCGAGCCGCGCTTCCCGACGACGCCGGTCGGTCAGGTTCTCGCGCGTCTCCATATCAAAGACGTCGCCGTTGAAGTAGAACCGTCCGTCGGTGGAGACGTAGCCCACCTCCGCACCGGACGCGACCTCGAACAACCCGGGAACGTCCGAGGGCCGTACATCCTCGACATTGATCTCGAGACGCTTGGCGATCTCGGCACGGACGTCCTCGTCTGCGGGGGCGGCGCTACAGGCCGCGGCGATGGCTCCCAACAGGAGGGATAACGGCAGGACGGATGTTGGCTTGAGCATGCGTTCAGTGTAGCAGAGCCGCTCGATCAGCCGCGCGGATGGTGCTGCCCGTGCAATTCCTTCATGCGCTCCCTGGCCACGTGCGTGTAGATCTGCGTCGTCGACAGGTCGCTGTGACCAAGCAGCAGTTGTACGACCCGCAGGTCCGCACCGTGGTTCAACAGGTGGGTCGCGAAGGCGTGACGCAACGTGTGGGGCGACAATTCCTTGTCGATCCCGGCCTTGGCAGCATAGCGCTTGATGATGTGCCAGAACGCCTGGCGGGTCATGCGATCGCCTCGGCGGGTCGGGAACAGGTAATCGGTCTGCCGGTCGAGCAGGATCTCCGCCCGGGGCCCGGACACGAACTCACCCACCCAGCGCAGGGCTTCCTCGCCGAGCGGGATCAAGCGCTCACGGTTGCCCTTGCCAAGCACTCGCATCACACCCTGGTTCAGGTTGAGCTGGTTCTGCTGGAGGCTGACCAGTTCCGAGACCCTGAGTCCCGTTGCATACAGCACCTCGAGCATGGCTCGGTCCCGGTTGCCCAGCGGGTCACTGACCGCCGGGGCACCCAGCAGCGCCTCGACCTCCACCTCCGACAGCGACTTCGGCAGCGAACGCCCGATGCGCGGCATGGCAATCTGTACGGTGGGGTCTTCGTCACGCGTCCCCTGCTGGACCAGGTAGCGGAAGAAGCGCCGGAAGCTGGACAGCTGTCGCGCGGTGCTGCGTGGCCTCGCCCCCTCGTTTGCGCGCCAGGCGATGAAGTCCTGGATATCCTGCCGCGACGCGCGGGGCAGTGCCGTGCGACGGATGCTGAGCCAGCGATGCAGGGCCAGCAGGTCGGCGCGGTAGGCGGAGAGTGTGTTGGCAGACAGGCCACGCTCCAGCCAGACGGCCTCCAGAAAGGCGCTGATGGAGGGTGGCGCAGCATCGGCCGCCTCGATTTCCTCGATGGTGACCGCACGCAACGACGTGGACGACTTTAATGCCAGACTCATGCCTTATACCCACCTTTTTTGCCCGCCGGCCGCGTCACCGACTGGCGACGATCCCGGGCTTTCTCCACAATTGGACGGCCAGTATCGGCAGTCGAACCGGACGAGGAAGTGACGTGGCTCACGAAAAATCAGTCGCCGTTTACATAACGGTTACCCAGTTCACAGATTGCGTCACGACTTAATGAAACGCGCCACGATCGGCGGCCTCACCTGGGGCGTGTATGCCTGGCTGCTGTTCACTGGCCTGCTGCTGCTGGCCATGCTTGCCGCCATCCTGCTGCCGGGCCTGCGCCTGCGGCGTGGCACTGCTCGCAGGCTGGCCGGCCTGTACTTC
>JAURMS010000397.1 GCA_030830595.1 Gammaproteobacteria bacterium
GAACGGCGCCAACGTCACCTCCATGAAGGCGGCGGTGAACCTGCCGCTGACCGATACCATGGCCTTCCGCCTGACCGGCATCTACGACAACAGCGATGGTTTCTACACCAACGACAAGCGCACGGCACTCTTTCCCGGTGTGGTCCCCTTGTGGGTGGCTGACTTCGATCCGACCATTGCTGGTTGTCAGGGGTTTTGTATCCCAGCCGGCACGCCGCTGCCCCCGGAGGTCGACACCACTGCTACCGGTACCGGCGGGCCGCTCGGCGGCAAGAACGTGCTCGCCGCCAAGGCCAAGCTGCTGTGGGAGCCGACTGACAACTACAGCGCCTACGTGATCGTCGAGGGCGTGAAGGATCGATCCGATGCGCCTCCGGGGGTGAACGAGAGCACGGCGACCGACCTGCTGACTGCGCTGGGCTTCCCCGGCATCCAGCTGGCGGGCCAGAAGAATCCGTTCAGCACGCTGATTTCCGGCAATGACGACATCCAGATGGACAAGGGCCACCGTGTCGACTCCACGGGCGTCTACCTGACCCAGACTCTCGACCTTGATCTTGGAGAGGTGAAGTCCATCACCGGTTATCGTGAGGAGCAGCAGCGCCTGCCCAGCACCTACACGGGCGAATCCTTCCAGACGCTGTTTGATTCCACCCGCAACACCGAGCGCTTCACCTTCCAGCAGGAGCTGCGCTTTGCCTCCGACCTGGACGGTCCGTTCAACTTTGTGGTGGGCGGCAACTACTTCAAGGACGCGTTCAACTTCCGTGCCTTCTTCTCGGTGGGCCTGGTATCGCTGATCCCGGTCTTTGACGCTGATACTGGCAGTTTCGTTCGTAGCGATGGCACGGTCAGCCTGGACACCCGTTCCCTGTTTGACTACCAGTTGCAGTACACCGAGCAGGACCGGACCGAGTACGCCGTGTTCTTCGACGGCAAGTACGAACTGTCCAACAACCTGACCCTGAGCGCCGGTATCCGACTCAGCAAGGACGAGAAGGACTTTATCCGTGCGGTCGACGGCGGCGGACTCTGCAATGAATTCACCGAGGCCCAGGACGCCATCACCGTCGATGGGGTGTGCCGCGACGTGCGTTCGCAGAACATCTCCCGCGCCGGGATCACGCCGCGTCAGTGGAACGGCCGCGAGGTGCCGCTGCCGCCCGAGAGCTTCGGTACCTACGTAGATACCAGCGACGAGTGGGAGGAGACCACCTGGCGCACCGTGCTCGACTACAAGTTCGACGACGGCCAGATGTTCTACCTGAGCTACGCGACAGGCTTCCTGTCGGGCGGCTTCTCGGAGACCTGCGCAACCGTTTCGCGTTGCGCTTACGATCCGGAGACCAACGACAACATCGAGCTGGGCTACAAGGCCGACCTGTTCGACAACACGCTCAGGCTCTCGGCGTCGGCTTATCTGACCACGTATGAGAACCTGCAGCGCGCGGTCGTTGCGGCCTACACCTCGGCGGACGGTTCCAGCCAGCAGGAGACCGTCACGGTCAACACCGGCGAGTCGGAGGCCAAGGGCATCGACATCGAGGCCACTTGGGTTCCGTCGGAGAACCTGCGCATCAATGCGGCGGTCAACTGGCTGGATCACTCCTACAAGAACGGCATCCTGCCCGACCTGCGCGGTGGCAACGAGCCAATCGACCTGACCCAGTTCGACGTGCCGTTCTCGCCGGAGACCAAGCTGCTGCTCGGTGTGGCCTACGACCAGGGCCTGACCAACGGCCAGCGCGTGACCTGGAACGCCTCGGTCAACTACCAGAGCGAGGCGGAAACGGACGTGTTCAACGGCCTCAACACCCAGATGGAGGAGCGCACCCTGGTCGACCTGTCAGCGACCCTGCATGATCGCGACGACCGTTGGTCGGTCACGGCTTATGCCTCCAACGTGACGGACGAGACCTACCGCGTGGCGGCTCTGCCGGTAGCCGGTCTCTGGAACTTCACCAACTACGGGGCACCGCGGTCCTACGGTCTCACCCTGTCGATGAAGTTCGACTGAGGTCCGTGGTGTACCGGCTGGTCGACGGCAAGGGACGGGCGCGGCTCGCGGTGGTGACCGGCGGGGCGGGCGGCATCGGTGCCGCCACCTGCCGCCGGCTTGCCGAGGCCGGCGCAGCAGTGCTCGTCACGGACGTGCAGACGGCGGCGGGTGAATCACTCGCCGCCGAGCTTCGCTCCGCCGGGCACCCGGCCTGGTATCACGATCTTGATGTCGGTAGCGAGGACGCCTGGCGCCGCGTGCGCCAGGCGGGTCTCTCACTCCATGGGCGTGCGTCGATCCTGGTCAACAATGCCGGGATCGACGTGGTCCGTGACATGGCAGGTACCTCACTGGCGGATTGGGACCGCCTGTTCCGGGTGAATTCCACTGGCATGTTCCTGGGGATGAAGGAGTTCGCTGACGACCTCCATGAGGAAGCCGTGGAGACCGGTCAGCTGAGCTCGGTGGTCAACATGTCCTCGATCTGCGGCCTGATCGGCGTCGCCTTCCAGGTGGCCTATTGCGCCACCAAGGGCTCGGTGAGGCTGATGAGCAAGGCGGCTGCGCTGGAATATGCGGCGCTGGGCAAGAAGATACGGGTGAACTCCATCCACCCCGGCACCGTGGATACGGCCTTTGCCGCGCAGTGCCTCAAGGAGCTCGGCGAGGTGGGTTTCGCGCCCTCCCCGGAGGAAGCGCGGGCAGCCATCGCTCGTGCCCACCCCATCGGCCATATGGCGGACCCCTACGAGATCGCCGATGCCATCGTGTTCCTGGCCTCGGACGCCTCTCGCTTCCTGACCGGTTCCGAGCTGACCCCTGACGGGGGGTATACGGCGCAGTAACCGCCGGGCTTTCAGATCCCGGCAGGCTCCTCCACCAGGCCCCGCAGGGTTGCCAGGAAGCGCGCGCCTTCGGCACCGTCCACCACGCGGTGGTCGGCGGAAAGTTGCACCGTCATCACCTTGTCCACGGCCGGTGTGCCATCACGGGCAATGACACCTTCCTTTGCCGCGCCTACTGCCAGGATGCCGACCTGAGGCGGGTTGATGATGGCGTCGAAGCGATCGATGCCGAACATGCCGAGGTTCGAGACCGTGAAGGTGCCGCCCGTGATCTCCTCACGGGCCAGCCTGCCTTCACGGGCCTTGCTGGCCAGCTCGGCGACTTCCCGGGCGATCGTTGCGCAGTCCTTGGTGTCCGCCATGCGCAGGATGGGGGTGACCAGGCCACCCTCCGTGGCCACCGCAACGCTGATGTCCGCGTGTGGGAACTTCAGAACTTCCTCGCCCTGCAGCTGGGCGTTCACCTGCGGGTGCCGGACCAGCGCCAGCGCTACGGCCCGCAGCAGCAGGTCATTGACAGACACCGCCTGTCCGGCCGCCTTCAACGCTGCGCGGCGGGCAAACAGGGCACCCACCTCGAGGTCGGCGGATAGCCGGTAGTGGGGAATGCTCTGCTTGGACTCGCTGAGGCGCCGGGCGATGGTCAGGCGCATGGAGGTCATCCGCTCCCTGACTGGTTCGTTGGTCACGACCTGCTGGGGTGCAGCGGCAGCGCCACCGGTGGGCGCCATCTTGCCCTGCGCGATAGCGGCGGCCTCCACGTCCTCCTTGGAGACCCGGCCGTTGCGACCGGTGCCCTTAACGGTCGACAGGTCGACGCCGAGCCGCTCGGCGAGGCGGCGGGCAATCGGGCTGACCCGGCCCTCGCCGTCACCGCCGGGGGCTGACGCAGTCGTGTCGCTCCCTGTGGCCGGGGTTGCCGCCGGGGCCGTGGCTTCCGGCTCGAAGGAGGTATCCGCCGGCTTGAAAGCCGCAATGAAGGCATCGATGTCGGCTTCCGTCACGTCGGAGCCGGCATAGACGCCGATCAGGGCGCCGACCGCACAGGTGTCGCCCTCCGCAGCCAGCACTCGTCTTAGCGTGCCATCGATGGGAGATTCCACGGAGTTGACGATTTTTTCCGTCTCCACGTCCAGCAAGGGCGCATTGCGCTTCAGCGTTTCGCCAGGCGTGGCATGCCACTGGGTGATGGTGCCTTCCTGCATCTCGATGCCCCACTTGGGCATGGTGATCGGGTGAATGCGCTGGCTCATGACTTCAGGACCTCGCGGATGGCCGCCTCGATACGCTGCGGGCTGGGGATGTACATGCGTTCCAGTTCGCGGGCGAAGGGAACGGGCGTGTGCGGCGGGGTTACCTGGATGACAGGCGCCTTGAGGCTGTGGAAGGCGTTACTGACCACCAGCGCCGCAATGTCTGCCGCCACCGAGCAGCGGGGCGGCGATTCATCGACAATCACAAGGCGCCCAGTGTTTTCCAGGCTTTCGTAGATGGTCTCGTCATCCAGTGGCGACAGCGTGCGGGGATCGATGAGGTCACAGGTGATGCCGTCTGCTGCCAGGGCGTCGAGTGCCTTCTCGGCAAAGCTGACCATGCGGCCTATGGCCACCACCGTGGCGTGCTCGCCCTCCCGCACCAGGTTGGCCTCGCCAAAGGGGATGGTGTAGTCGCCCTCGGGGACCGGTCCCTTGCGTGGATACAGGGCCTTGTGTTCGAAGAAGATCACCGGGTCGTCGTCGCGGATGGCGGTCAGCAGCAGGCCCTTGGCATCGTAGGCATTGGAGGGCACGACTACCTTGAGGCCAGGTACCGAGGTGACCAGGGCATACATGGACTGTGAGTGCTGCGCACCCATGTTCATGCCGGCACCGGTGGCGGTGCGGATGACGATGGGGCAGGCTGTCTTGCCGCCGAACATGTAGCGGAACTTGGCCGCCTGGTTGATGACCTGGTCGAAGCAGACGCCGAGGAAGTCGGCGAACATCAACTCTGCAATCGGCCGCAGCCCGGCAAGCGCCGCGCCGTTGGCCGCACCAACGATGGCGGACTCGGAAATCGGCGTATCGATCACGCGGTGGTCCCCGAACTTGGGCAGCAGGCCCTTGGTGACCCCGAACACGCCGCCGGCCGCCTCTCGCTGGCCGGAGGTGCCGCCGGCGCCGCCGGAGACGTCCTCGCCGAGCACGATGACCCGTTCGTCACGTGCCATCTCGAGGTGGAGCGCCTCGTTGATGGCATCACGCATGGAAATCTGTCGCATGGAATATCCGTTACTGGTAGGAGACGTAGACGTCGCTGAGCAGGTCCTCGGCGCCTGGGGGCGTCGCAGCCCGGGCGGTCGCCACCGAGCTGTCGATCAACTGCAGCACCTCGGAGTCCACCGCATCCAGTTCGGCTGCGGTCAGGCTGCCGTCCGCGGTGACCCGCTCGCGAAACTTGCGCAGGCAATCCATGGATTCCCTGAGGCGCGTCACCTCGTCCTTGGCGCGGTAGAGCTGGGGATCGCCTTCGAAATGGCCGAAGAAGCGGGTGATCTTGGCCTCGATGGCCGACGGGCCTCCACCCTCGCGCGCCCGCGCGACTGCCCGGCCGACGGCCTCGTAGACGGCAAAGAAGTCGGCGCCGTCACAGACCTCTGCCGGCATGCCGAAGCCGCGGCAGCGTCCGGCGATGTCGCCCGACCCGACCGAGTAGGAGGCCCCCGTGTGCTCGGAGTAGCCGTTGTCCTCAAAGACGAAGATCGCGGGTGCCTTGAGCACGACCGCCATGTTCATGGCCTCGAACACCGTGCCCTGGTTGCAGCTGCCGTCGCCCCCGAAGGCGACTGCCACCTTGCCGTGGCCCTGGTTGCGGCATGCGATCGCCGCACCGACGGCGATGGGCGGTCCGCCACCGACGATGGCGTTCGCGCCGAGCATGCCC
>JAURMS010000398.1 GCA_030830595.1 Gammaproteobacteria bacterium
CACCGGCATGTCCATGTTGACGTTGGCGACCAGCCCATCGCGCGGCACGGTCGGGCTCTTGGCGAAGCGCTCCGAGCCCAGCAGGCCATTTTCCTCGCCAGTGACGGCCACGAACAGGATGGAGCGTCTCGGCCGCTCGGCGGCGGAGGCCAGCAGTCGGGCGGTCTCGAGCATCACCGCGATGCCACTGGCGTTGTCCAGTGCACCGTTGTAGATGTTGTCGCCGTTGACCGTGGCACCACGCCCCAGGTGATCGAGGTGCGCGCTGAACACCACGTACTCGTCCTTCAGGACGGGATCGACCCCGGGCAGCAGGCCCACCACGTTGGCGCTCTCCGACTTGCCGAGTGCCGTGCGGTTGACCAGCGTCAGGGTGCCAGGCAGGTCGAAGGACTGGGGCACCCCCGCTTCGGCGTCGGCCCAGACCTGCTCCAGCGTCTTGGGTCCGCCGGCGAAGATGAGCTCCGCCATCCCCAGCGACAACGAGGCGCTGGCGCGGATCTCGGGGAAGGCCTCCACCGGCTGGCCGGCATCGTCGACCAGCCGACGTCGGGGTAGCACGGACTGCAGCACCGATTTCTCGAAAGGTGAACGAGCCTCCGACTTGGGCGTGGGCAGGGAGATCATGCCCACCGCCCCACGACGGGCGATTTCCCGGGTGCGCTCTCTGGAAAAGTGTGCCCGGATGCTGCTTTCCAGGGTGGGCGGCGAGTCCCACAGCACCACTGCGATCTTGCCGGTGAGGTCGATGTCGCCGAAGTCATCGTAACCATACTTCGGGGCGTGGATACCGAAGCCCACGAATACCAGCGGCGCGCTCACCTCCGCGTCTGCGGTGAAATAGTTCACGCCCGGCACGAAATCCTTCGCGGGTTCCAGTTCGGTGGCCTCACCGTCACGAGTGAGCACGACGCGGCCCTGCGGGATCACTCGCGTGCCCTGTACGAACATGACCGGCTGCAGCCAGCCGCCCTCCTGGCCGGCCGGCTCGATGCCGTAGGACTCGAGCTGGGCCGCGACGTAGCGTGCGGCGATGTCATAGCCTCTCGAGCCGGTCGCCCGGCCTTCGAGCAGGTCGTCGGCGAGGAAGCCGACGTGGGCGCGCACCGCAGCAGGGAATGCCGGCGGCAGGTCGTCCGCGGCTACGGCAGGAAGGGGAGCGAGCAGGCAGAGCAGGGTCAGGATACGCATGGGGACCTCCGGCAGTGCAGGACGGGCGAGTCTAGCGGAAAATGGGCCGATGCAGACCAGCAAGGCGTCGGTCGATGTTGTGCTTCGGCAGGCCGGTGCGGCGGACGCAGCTGGCCTGGCGGCCCATGCCGAGCTGACCTTTCGCCTGGCCTGGTCGGCCTTCAACCGCCAGCAGGACATGGACGACTATTGCGGCGAGCATTTTACTCCGGATGCGGTGGCCGCAGACCTGGCCAGCAAAGGCGTGCGGGTGGTCCTGGCCGAGAGCGAGGGTGCACTGGTCGGTTACCTGAAAACCGTCGAGGGAGCGCCCTGCCTCGATCTGCCCGCCACCCTCCCCATCGAGATCGCGCGCTGCTACGTCACGCCCGCCTGGCATGGACGGGGCGTCGCCGAGGCCATGATGCTGCACACGCTCAAGCGTGCGCGCGAGTCCGGCTGTGACCTCCTCTGGCTCGCGGTCTGGGAGCAGGCGCCCCGAGCACGTGCCTTCTATGCACGCCACGGGTTTTCTGTGGTCGGCCGCCTGCCTTTCCAGCTGGGTCAGGATCTGCAGGAGGACCTGGTGGTCGCGAGACGCCCCTGAAATCCGGGGACTAACGAGGCCTGGTCCGTCGCGTGGCCGGCGCCGAGGCGGGATCGTCCGGCCAGAAATGCTTCGGGTAGCGTCCCTTCAGTTCCTTGCGCACTTCCTCGTAGCCTCTTGCCCAGAATCCCTGGAGGTCGCGGGTGATCTGCACCGGTCGCTGCGCAGGGGAGAGCAGCTTCAGGATGAGCGGGACACGGCCCCCGGCGAGTTGCGGCGTCTCGCGCATCCCGAACACCTCCTGCAGGCGCACCGCGAGCGAGGGCCCTGCCGGATCGGCATATTCAATCGGCAGCCGCGATCCGCTCGGGACTTCCAGGTGGGTCGGAGCCAGCGACTCGAGCTGGCGAACCAGGGTGTGGCCTAGCCTGTTCACCAGCGCCGCGTGCAGGTCGACCCGCTCGAGGTGGGCGAGGCGGCTGACGCCCTCCAGCCAGGGGCCGAGCCACTGCTCCAGTTCATCCATGAGGTGTGTGTCATCCAGCGCTGGCCAGTCCTGTGCCGGTCCTGCCGGCAGTTGCCGCAGGAACTCGACCCGCTCACGCAGCGACTGCGAGGCCGCGGAAAAACGCAGGGCCGCGGGTCCGCGCCGGCGGATGCCCTCGAGCAGCGCGCGCTGGATCGCTGACGGGTCGGGTGAATCGATCCGCGACTCTGAGAGGCAGAGCGCCCCCAGGCGGATCTGGCGCCTTGCCAGGACGGCCCCCGCCTGGTCATCCCAGGCGATGTCCTCGGCCGACTCGATCAGGTCGCTGCAGTGGGCTTCCAGTTGTTCGCGGGAGATGGAGGCGGCCAGGAAAATCTGCGCTTCCCGCTCGCCCGAGTCGAGCTCGGCGACCACCACGAACTCGCAGGCCGAGAGCCGCTGCGGCCGACGGAACACCGCCCCGCGCCCGCCTGAGAGCAGGAAGCGCCCGTCGGCGCGACGCTGGCCGATGCGATCCGGATAGGCCATGGCCAGCAGGACGCCGGCGAGATCTTCCCGGCGTTCCAGCGCCTTCGCATTGCCGAGCCGTCGTTGCAGCACGGCGGACTGCCGGCGGATGCGCTGCAGGGTTCCCCGATCCGCATGGGGGCCTGTGACGTCGCCTGGATCCCCTCGGAGCAGGGCCAGGCGCTGCTCCAGGTCTGCATCATCGAACGCCGCGGCACCGCGCAGCAGGTCACGCTCGCCAAGCAGGGCTGCCATGTCGCAGGCGAGGCCGGCAGCGCCGAGCTCGCCAGCACGCAGCAACATGTGTGCCAGCCGCGGGTGAACTCCGAGCCTCGACATGGCCCGGCCGTGCGGGGTGATCCGTCCGCCGGAATCCAACGCTCCCAGTCGCGTCAGCAGTTCGCGGGACTGCGCGAGCAGTACCTGTGGCGGTGGATCCGGGAAGGACAGCGTGGTGGCGTCCCCGCTACCCCAGGCCGCGAGTTCAAGTGCCAGGGGACACAAATCGGCGTCGAGGATCTCCGGCGATGACTGCGCCTCCAGTCCGCGATGCTCGTCCTCCGACCACAGTCGATAGCAGGTGCCGGGTCCTAGACGGCCCGCGCGACCCCTGCGCTGGTCGGTCGCGGCACGCGAGCTGCGCACGGTCACGAGCGTACTCATGGCGGTGCCAGGATCGAAGCGTGGCCGGCGTGACCAGCCGCTGTCGATCACGACGCCGATGCCCTCGATGGTCAAGGAGGTCTCGGCGATGGAAGTCGAGAGGATGACCTTTCTGCGTCCTGGTTTCGCGGGCGCGAGGGCACTGTCCTGAGCGGCGGGCGAGAGATCGCCATACAGCGGGTGGACGTCCGTACCCGGCATGCCTCCAGCTTCCGTCAGCAACTTCTCGACCCGGCGGATTTCACCGGCACCTGGCAGGAAAACGAGCACGTCGCCGTCGTGGCGCTCCAAAGCCTGGCGCACGCTGGCCGCTACGACACGCGGCAGGTCGGCCATGGCCGGGCGGCGTCCGTAGACGGTCTCCACCGGGTGCAGCGAGGTGCCGCCGGTAATGATCCGTGCCCCACCGAGGAGCCCAGCGAGAGGCTCCACCGCCAGCGTGGCTGACATCAAGAGCACCCGCAGGTCCGGGCGCAGGTGGCGGCGGACATCGAGGGCCAAGGCCAGCCCGAGATCGGCCTGCAGGCTGCGCTCATGGAACTCGTCGAAGATGACGAGCCCGGTGCCCTCCAGCGCAGGGTCCTCCTGGAGCAGGCGGGTGAGGATGCCCTCCGTCACGACCAGGAGCCGCGTGTCCCGGGAGTGGGCGCTGTCGAGGCGCGTAAGAAAGCCCACCTTGCCACCCAGGGGTTCTTGCAACAGCGTGGCCATGCGCGCTGCCACCGCGCGAGCAGCCAAACGTCGCGGTTCGAGCATCAGGATTCGCTGGCTGCCCAGCCAGTCGGCCTCGAGCAGGGCCAGCGGGGCGAGCGTGCTCTTGCCGGTGCCGGTAGGGGCCTGGAGGATGGCGCTGCCCTGGCGGCCGAGCGCCTCCAGCAGCGGTGGCAGGAGTGCCTCCAGGGAAGACATGTCCGTGCTAGAGCAACACCGCCCTGCGCAGGGCCATGATCTCCTCCGGGCGCAGCGCACGGTATTCACCGGACTTGAGTGAGCCCAACTGCAGTGGGCCGATGGACACGCGCTCCAGTTTGCGGACCTTCAGGCCCACACGCGCCATCAGCCGGCGGATCTCGCGGTTCTGCCCCTCGCCGAGCGTCAGCTCCACCAGTGACCAGCCACCGCTGCGCCGGTCACGGTGAGAGCGCAGCACGCGCAGCGCCTTGACCGAGGCCCGTTTGCCACCGCCGCCGCCGCCGCCGGCCTTGCTGCGGGCAATGGCTGCCGGATCGGCAAGGTAGACGCCCTTTTTCAGGACCTCGATGGTGGTGGGATCGAGCTGGCCTTCGAGCGTCACCCGGTAGCGCTTCTCCACCTCGTGGCGAGGATGGGCCAGTCGGTGGGTCAGGTCGCCGTCGTTGGTGAGCAGCACAAGTCCGGTGGAGTCCGCATCCAGGCGTCCCACGGGGTAGACGCGCTGGCCGTGCGGCACGGCGGCACTTACCAGGTCCACGACGTGGGCGCGGCCCTCCGGGTCACGGGCAGTCGAAATGATGCCCTTGGGCTTGTTGACGGCGAAGTACAGGTAGTCACGCTGCAGACGCCCGCGCCGCGACAGGTCGACGACCTCGCCGTCGAACTCGACCAGGTCATTGTCGGGCAGCACCCAGCACGGCAGCGTACGCACCGGCCGGCCGTTCACCCGGATGCGCCCGGCCTTCACCGCCAGTTCGCAGTCGCGGCGCGAGGCCAGGCCCGCATCGGCCAGCACCTTCTGCAGCCGCTCGGAGCCCGGCGGCCCACTCTCTGCCTCGCGGGGCGCATCGGCTCCACTCGAGGCACGCCTTGCCGCCGGCTGCTTGCGGGCGGCTGGCCGGAACCTGGGATCTTCGATGTCGGTCATGATGCGCGGATTCTAGCCGGGTCCCGCGCTCCTGCCTTCAGTGAGTGAAAAACTGCAGGTCGCCGAAACCGGCCACCGCAGGCATCGGGCGCGCGGCCTGCGGCATTAGCGAGGCAGCGAGGGTTTGGGCTGCAGCGAGATGGGCGGCATAGCCTGCGGCGCGTTCCCGCGCCGGGCGGGCGGTGGACTGCAAGGGAGGCGCCTCGAGGGCCGCCGCGAGGGAGAGTGCGACGTCCGGAGCTGTGCTCGCCTCGTGCCGCCACGAGCCATCGAGCGGGTCGAAGCGATACAGCGGCAGGAACCGATGGCCTTCGCGGGCGATGAAACGCACCGCATCGATCACGTAGCCGGCATCGAAATCGTCCATGCTGAAGTGAAAGCCAACCCGGCACCAGCCGGGCTTGATGCCGTGGTATCCCTTGCGCACCCATTCGCGGTAGCGTTCCGAGAGGTCCAGGCCGATGCCCAGCAGGCGATGCCCATAGGGACCGGCGCAGGAGCAGCCGGCCCGCGACTGGATGCCGAACAGGTCGTTCAGCAGTGCCGTGACGAACTTCGGGTGCAGGTAGCCGCCGCCGCGTGGATCGCGCAGGTTGAAGGACACGATGCCGATGCGTCGGGCCGGATCGGGGTTGCCGAGGATCTCGATGCCCGGCTCCCCGTGCCAAGCGGCAAAAGCCTTCTGCAGCAGGGCCTGCTCGCGTGCCTCGATGGCTTCCGGGGTGATCTCGGACTTGATCTCGAAGGCCAGCGCCGCCCTGAGGGTTTGCAGGATGCCGGGCGTGCCGGCCTTCTCTCGCTCCTCGATGTCCGCGATGAAATCCTGGTCGCTTGGGCTGACATACTCCACCGTGCCGCCACCGGCAAAACTCGGTGGCAATTCGCGTCGGTAGAGCCGTTGGTTGAAGACCAGAATGCCGCTCGAGCCGGGCCCGCCCAGGAACTTGTGCGGTGAGAGGAACACCGCGTCCAGCCAGCCCTCGCCACCCGGGTTCATGTCGATCTCGACGTAGGGCGCACTCGCCGCGTAGTCGAAGCAGGCCAGTGCGCCGTGCCGGTGCAGCAACGCGGCGATGGCCTGTACGTCACTTTTCATGCCGGTGACGTTCGAGGCCGCAGAGAAGGCCCCGATCTTGTCCCGACCGACCCAGGTGGGATCCGTGAGCAGGCGCTCCAGATGAGCCAGGTCGATACCGCCATCCCGGGCCAGTTCAACTTCTACCACGGTGGCCAGTCCCTGGCGCCAGGAGATCTCGTTCGAGTGATGCTCATAGGGGCCAACGAACACCACTGGCTGGCTCGCCGACTGGTGACTCGCGAAGGCCTGCGCGCCCTCGGTGCCCAGGCAGTCCTGCAGCGTTGCGTCGAGCCTGGCACGGGTGGCCGGCGGGATGGCCACGCCGAGCAGTTGCTGGAGGCGGGCGATCGCACCCGTCGCGCCCGTGCCGCAGGCGACCACACGCCCCTCGGGGCCGGCGTTCACGGCGCGCTTGATCGACTGCTCGGCCTGATGCAGCAGCTGCGAGGTGCCCCGACCGGTGACGTCGTCCTCGGTGTGGGTGTTGGCATAAGTTTGCAGCAGCCCCTGCAGGTAGCGTTCGACGAACAGCAGTGAGCGCCCTGAGGCGGTGTAGTCGCAATAAACCAGGGGCCGGGTGCCGAAGGGGGTCTCGATGTCGGTATCGATTCCGACGATGGCATCGCGCAGGGACTCGAGGGACAGGCGTCTGTCGGGCACGGCGACCTCGCAGGCTGGAAAGAAATGAATCTAGCAGCGCCGGCGGGGCAAAGGATTGCTTTTTATTGCTTCAATAATATTAAAAATAGAAAAAAATGCTATAAATAATTCATGAAAAAGAAAATTGAACTTGATGGCAAGGATCTGCAAATCCTTGGGCTGCTGCAGGAGGATGCCATGATGCCGGTGGCGGAAATCGCCGAGAGGATCGGCCTGACCACCACCCCCTGCTGGCGCCGCATCCAGCGCCTCGAGGAGGCCGGGGTGGTTCGGCGGCGGGTGGCCATCCTCGATCCTGCGGCGCTGAATGTCCCGGTCTCGGTGTTCGTCAGCGTGCGGACCAGCCAGCACAGCGCCCGCTGGCTGCAGAAATTCCGGCGGGCCCTGGAGGACATTCCCGAAGTGGTCGAGGCCTATCGCATGAGCGGCGAGGTGGATTACTTGTTGCGTGTAGTGGTGCCGGACATCGCCGGTTACGATCAGGTCTACAAGGCGCTGATCCAGCGTGTGGAACTGGCTGACGTCACGTCCAGCTTTTCAATGGAGGAGCTCAAGCACGTGACCGCGCTGCCTCTGCACCACGCCGGCAAATGAAAAGGCCCGGGGAGCTCGCTCTCCACCGGGCCCTGATCTGCGGATTGGCGTGGCCTTAGCCGACCTTGCTGCCCGGCTTCTGCACCCACACCTTGCACCAGCCACCGGCCTTCACGTCCTTGCCGGGGAACAGGTTGCAGCCGCCCTGGGCATCGCCAGGCTTGCCGGTGTACTGGATGCAGTTGCCGCAGTGCTGCCCCGGCTTGTGGGTGGGGTTGGCCTTGGCATCCACCTTGGTCTCGTCGGCAACGTAGCCGAGCGCCTTGGCCTGCGCGTCGGCGGGGTCGACCAGCGGGTTGGCGGCGGCCGCTTCACGCGACATCAGGGTGGCTGCGGGGGCCGCGGCAACGGCCAGCAGGGCGCCCTTCAGCAGGTTGCGGCGGGACAGGTTCTCGTGGCTCATCGTCTCTCTCCTCAGGTTAGCTGACGTCGCGGACTCAGGGCGCCGGTCAGGGATCTCGCCAAATTCGACCGCGCGGATGGTGGCAAGTTCACGGACATCGTGCAAGCCAAGTGCTTGTTCCTCAAAGGGGTATTGCTAATGAGAATGATTAGCATTTATACTTCGACCCACAATGTTTGTCTGTGTCTGTAACGCGGTCAGGGACCGCGATTTAAAGGAAGCGGCCCGTCAAGGCGTGCGGCGCTTCGAGGATCTGCAGGCCTGCACGCGAGTCGCCACCTGCTGCGGCCGCTGTGAACCCATGGCCCGCGAAGTGTTCACCCGCGCACTTGATCCTGCCCCGCAGAGCGTGCAACCTGCCTGAGTCGGTCAACCGACCGTTCACTTCTGTAGATAGCCCGTGAGGACCAGCCATGAAAGGCGACGCCAAGGTCATCGCACACCTGAACAAGGTGCTGCGTAACGAGTTGACTGCCATCAACCAGTATTTTCTGCACTCACGCATCTTCGACAACTGGGGGCTGGGCAAGCTGGCCCGGCACTCGCATCACGAGTCGATCGACGAGATGAAGCACGCCGATGAACTGATCAAGCGCATCCTGTTCCTGGAAGGCCTGCCCAACCTACAGGACCTGGACAAGCTACTGATCGGTGAGACGGTGGTCGAGATCCTGGAGTGCGATCTCGCCCTGGAGCGCAAGGCACACCCGGATCTCAAGGCCGCCATCGCCGATTGCGAGAGCGCTGCCGACTACGTGACCCGGGATTTGTTCAGGAAGATCCTCAACTCCGAGGAAGAGCACATCGACTGGCTGGAGACGCAGCTCGAACTGGTGCAGCGGGTGGGGCTGGAAAACTACTCGCAGAGCATGATGGACGCTCCGGGCTCTTAAACCCGAGCGCGAAATAGCCGACAATCCAGACCCGGCGGGCCCGTAGCTCAGCGGTTAGAGCAGGGGACTCATAATCCCTTGGTCCTTGGTTCGAATCCAAGCGGGCCCAGTCCATTGCAGCCTCTCGTCATGATTGCCAGGACAGCCACATGGCAAGCCACTTGAAAGGGCTCGACTGACGTATCGCGTATACTCAAAAAATCATTACCGACAAGAAATCGCGATGACAACTGAACCACGAACTTGGTGGGCCATTCTTTTCGGCATCGCGACGTTTTTCGGAACTCCGCATGACGCTGAAACGGCATCCGCAGCGGAAACCACCCAAACTGTTTCGGCAGCGCCCATTCCAGGCCCCAGGGATTGCTTCTGGGCGCGTGGGCCGATCAGTGCAGATCCGTACATCAACGTCGCCTATCCCGATTCGGCCACGTTCTATTGGGCCGCTGCCTTCACCGTTCCAGAAGGCGCCCGCCTGCGCCTTGACGGACGTTTTCCGCATGCGCGATACATGTCTTTGATCAGCTACGATGCAGCGGGCCGACCGATCGAGTCAGTGGCCGATTACCTGATTGCGCCTTCCGATGGCGCGGCGAATCCGTTTCGCGCTGGCAGTCGTCGCGACGGAACCAAACGCGACTATTCGCTATGGATCATCGACGCACAACCGCCGCCCGGTCAGCCGGTCGGCATGAACCTGCACGACGTCAGCCGGGATGCGCTGCATGCGCCACGCTACGGTGCAGCGCCGGGACAGCAAGTCGTCCTATATCGAATCTATGCGGTCGACCACGGACGGGACGAGACTGGTGGAGCGGGATTGCCGGTGCCGGTACTCAAGCGTGCCGACGGGGTGGAGGTCCGCGGTGACGCTGCGTGCAAGGAACTCAGGGCGGCGCAAACGCCCCAACTCGACCCCGCAGCGATGGCCGTACCGATGGAAAAGTACCGAGAGTTGCTCGCGGCGGCAGCGAAGCTCGGTCCACTTCGACCGGCGACAAATCCGCCGACGTGGTACCAGCAACTGGATCGCGAGTCGCTGTACAAGATTTACACCGGGGAGCCGTTCGCATCAGACGCGCCGAAAAGCGAGGGTGGTTTCTATCCCAATCTCGACAACCAGTACATACGCACCATAATCAACCGGAAAATGGGCAGGGTTTTTGTGCTGCGCGCAAAGGCCCCCACGACTCCACGCACGGTATCGGGCAACACGATGATGGAATCCGGGCAGCTACGCTATTGGTCCTGGTGTTCGAATCAAGGATTTGCGAACACCCGCGTGAACGACTGCGTTCATGATGAAAATATCCCGGTTGCAGCGGATGGCACGTACACCCTGGTGGTCAGCCGGAAGGCCGACCGACCTCGGAACGCGATCCCGGAGTGCGGTGTGACCTGGCTGCCGATGGCCGACGACGGTGATGGCGCGATCGACGATGACGTCACCGTACTGCAGTTACGTCATATGCTCGGCGAGGAGGCTTTCCCACACGCGATCCAGGGTGTGCGATCCCAAGCGACGATGGCGCAGGACATGGGAGGCTACTTCCCGCGCGGGCGTTATATGACGACTGGAGGGTTTGAGGCCCTTCTTCCGTGTCCTCCGCGGGGTGTAAGGCCCGCAGCGAAGTAAGCTATCCAACAGAAGATCTTTCGGGGTAGCGGGCCTCGTCATGCAATGAGGCTGCCATGAAACTGGTTGAACGAGAGCTCGCCGACCTGGACCTCGCGGAGTTTATTCGCGCCGGTGACGGTTTGGTTTGGGGGCAAGCGGCGGCCGAGCCATCTCCCTTGACCGAGGCGCTGGTAGCGCAACGTCATGCGCTGGGCCCTATCGAGGCCTTTATTGGCGCAACATGGTCGACGATTGCCAATCCCCAGTATGCCGACACCATTCGTTTCCGGTCCTACTGCGCAACCGCCGGCAACCGAGCGCTGGCCAAGGCCAGATGCCTGCAATTGGTGCGGGAACCGTATTCAAGGCTGGGTGAGTTGTTTCGAACGGGCGAACTGAAGGCCGATGTGCTGATGCTGCAGGCAACCCAGGATCCGGATACCGGGCATCTCAGGCCCTCCCTGGCGCTGGACTACCTCATCCCGGCCATGGAAAGGGCCCGGGTATGCATTGTCGAGGTGAACGACCGTGCGCCAGTTACGTATGGCGCCCCTGTCATCCCCGCGGAATTGGTCGGCTGCGTGGTTCGCACCTCGCGCGAACCCTTGGGCTTGCGCGCTGCCCCGGCGTCGGATGCCATTCGTGCCGTGGCGCGGCAGGTTGCGTCGCTGATCGAGGATGGCTGTACGCTTCAGTTTGGTATTGGCAGCCTTCCGGAGGCGGTGTTGTCGGAGTTGTACGACCGTCGTGACCTCGGTATCCATTCCGGGGCATTCGTCGATGAAGCGGCCCGGTTGTCCTCGGCGGGCGTGGTCACCAACGCTCGTAAGACGCTTGATGCAGGTGTTTCGGTGGTCGGAGTGGCTATGGGAAGTCGGCAGGCCTGCGAGTTCATCCACGACAATCGCCAGATTCGCTTTGCCTCGACAGACTACACCCACGCCGCTGATGTCCTGGCCCAGATCGATGATTTCACTGCGATCAATGCCGCCATTGAGGTTGACTTGACCGGGCAGGTCAACGCTGAGCTGGCAGCAGGTGCGGTGGTCGGGGCTGTCGGCGGCGCCCCGGACTTTCTAGCCGGCGCCATGAGGGCACGAGGTGGCCGCGCAATTGTTGCCTTGCCTTCAACCGCGGGCGAGGGCGAGAAGCGGGTCAGTCGTATCGTGGCTTCCTTGAACGGCCCCGTCAGCACGACCCGTGAGTCGGTTGGCTTCGTGGTAACCGAACATGGCGTAGCCGACTTGCGCGGTGCCTCGCAGCGGGAGAGGCGTGACCGATTGATATCGGTGGCGTCCCCCGAGTTCCGTGAAAGCCTGAGGCAGGCAGCAGAGGGTGACACTTGATAACGGGTAGGGCGCCTGTGTCGCATCACCCCTTGGTGTTGTCGCCGTCTGGTGCCAGTGCATGGAACATCAATCCTGGCGAGTCAGGGCTGGAGGGCTTGGCTTAGAAAGCCAGGTACCCGTGGCGACAATCATCCAGGCCGTCACCACAAAGGGCGCGGAGAGCATCAGGATGCCAACCTTCAGGGCCAGGACGGACAGCCAGACGGTGGCGGCAACGCCGACC
>JAURMS010000399.1 GCA_030830595.1 Gammaproteobacteria bacterium
GCAGCCCGGGGTGTTGTCCTTCGGGTAGAAGTACATCACCACCCACTTGCCGCGATAGTCGGCGAGGGTGTGCCACTTACCGGCCTGGTCCTGCAGCCGGAACTCCGGCGCGGCACTGCCTTCCGCTGGCGGGTCCTGGGCAAGGGCTGCGCCTGCTGTGAGCGCCAGCAGGCCCGTCGTGGCGAGCAGGGTCATTTTGTGAAGAGACTGCAACATCGGCGCGACCTCCGGATTCCCGAGTTACGGGGTGGCTAGAATAGCACCCATGTCCCCACAGACCGGTCCCGATGGGCGCAGTTCCCTGAGTCCCGACCAGGCAGGGCGCAGCGTCCGGCCGAGGCTGGCGCTGCTGCTGCCGGGTGGCGGGGCGCGCTCCGCCTATCAGGTGGGGGTGCTCAAGGCCATTGCCAGCTGGTTGCCCGCCGGCACGCCGCTGCCCTTTGCCATCCTGTGCGGCACTTCCGCAGGGGGCATCCTCGCTGCGGTTCTTGCGGCCTACGCCTCGCGGTTCCGGGTGGGGGCGAGCGCCCTGGAGCGCACCTGGCGCAGCCTACACGTCGACCAGGTCTTCGACTCGGGCCATCGCGCCATGCTCACTTCCGGCGCCCAGGTGCTGGGCTCATTGCTCTCGGGTGGCTGGCTGGTGCCCTCGCCCCGATCGGTCCTCGATACCGCGCCGCTTCGTCATCTGCTCGAGTGGCGGGTCAACCTGGCGCGGATCCAGCAGTCCCTGGATCGCGGCTGGCTCGATGCCCTGGTGCTCAATGCCACCAGCTACGGCAATGGGGAGTCGGTGTCCTTCGTGCAGTCTGCGCGGCCCTTCACGACCTGGGAGCGAACCGGTCGGCGCGGACTGGCCGGCGACATCGGTCTCGATCACCTGATGGCGAGCGCAGCCATCCCGTTCCTGTTTCCGCCCGTGAAGGTGGAGGGCGCCTGGTTCGGTGACGGTGCCATGCGCCAGGTCGCGCCCTTGTCGCCAGCCATCCACCTGGGCGCCGAGCGGATCCTGGTGATCGGTGTGCGCGAGCGGGGCAGGGCACCCGGCAGTGTGCCGGGCGGCGGCGCACCGACCTTCGGCCAGGTGGCCGGGTTCATGCTGGACACGCTGTTCATGGAGAGCCTCGATGCCGACCTTGAGCGGCTGGCCCGCATCAATCGGCTGGTGGGTCGCGGCAAGCAGCAGGCGGGTGGGCTGCGCCGGGTGGAGGCCCTGGTGCTGCAGCCGCGCGGGGATCTCTCCGCCGAGGCGGAGAGCCATACGGCCGACCTGCCCGGCAGCGTAAGGGCGCTGTTCAGGGTGCTGGGGGCCGGAGCCGGTGCCGGGGCGTTCAAATCCGTGCTGCTGTTCGAGGGCCGTTATGCGAGCCGGCTGATGGCATTGGGGATGGCGGATACCGAGGCCAGGCGCGAGGAGATCCTGGCCTTCATTGATCCCCGATCAGACGTGTCAGGTCAGGAACAGGGTCCCCAGTCCCAGTAGCGCAGCGAAGCCCACCACGTCGGTCACGGTGGTCAGGATGACGCCGCCAGCCAGGGCAGGATCGACCCGCAGTCGCTTGAGGGCCAACGGGATGGACACCCCTGCCACTGCGGCAGCGGCGAGGTTGATGACGATGGCGGCGCAGATCACCGCCGCGATTTGCCAGGTGCCGAACCAGAGCCAGGTCGCGAGGGCGACCACGCTGGCCCAGATCACCCCGTTGAGGGCGCCGACCGAAAGTTCCTTGAAGAACAGCCAGCGGGCGTTGGCACCCTCGATCTGGCCGAGCGCTATGCCGCGGATGATCAGCGTGACGGTCTGGGTGCCGGCGATGCCGCCCATGCTGGCCACCACCGGCATGAGGACCGCCAGGGCCACCACCTCATCGATCGTGGCCTCGAACAGGCCCACCACCCACGAAGCGAGGAAGGCCGTCAGCAGGTTGACGCCGAGCCAGAGCGAGCGCCGCTGGGTGCTGCGCCTGACGCCGGCGAAGACGTCTTCCTCATCGTCTAGACCGGCGGCGGTCAGCAGCGGATGCTCCGCCTGCTCGCGCACCACGTCCAGCACGTCGTCGATAGTGATGCGGCCGAGCAGGCGCCGTTCGGCGTCCACCACCGCGGCAGAGAGCAGGTCACGGGCCTCGAACAACTGCACCACCTCGGAGGCGGGCATGGCCGGCGGAATGCCTGCGAGGTCGGCTTCCATGACGCCGGCCACCAGTTGTTCCTCGGCAGCGGTCAGCAAGCGGTTCAGAGGCAGGCTGCCGAGGTAGCGGTCATGCCGGTCGACCACGAACAGGGAGTCGGTTCGCTCGGGCAATTCGCCGCGCATCCTCAGGTAGCGCAGCACCACCTCGACGGTGACGTCGGGCCTGACCGTGACCGTATCGGTATTCATCAGGCCGCCGGCGCTGTCCTCCGCATAGCTCAGCACCGCGGTGAGCCGCACCCGGTCCTGCTGATCCATGGAACGCAGGACCTGCCGGGTCAGGGCCTCGGGCAGCTCGCCCAACAGGTCGGCGAGGTCGTCGAGGTCGAGGCCCTCGGCGGCCTCGACGAGCTCCTGCGGGTCCATCTCCCGGATCAGTTCGGCGCGGACTTCCTCCGACAGCTCGACCAGCACGTCGCCGTCCAGCTCGTGCTCGACCAGCTCCCAGGCCAGTTCGCGCTGGGTGGGGGGCAGCGATTCGAGCAGCCGGGCGATTTCTGCCGGGTGCAGGGCGTTGATCATCCGCTCGGCGCCCCGTAGCGCACCGGCAGACAGCGCACCGCGCAGGGTGGCCAGGCGCGCCGCGCGCTCTGCCCGCGGGTCCTGTGCGATCTCGTTCACGGCTTCAGGGCGGTGTGCCGGACCAGGACGGGTGGCCGGTGTCCGGAAAAGTGCCTCGCCAGCCGCTCGGCCAGGTACACCGAGCGGTGCTGACCGCCGGTACAGCCGATGGCAACGGTCAGGTAGGCGCGGTTGCTGGCCCGATATTCCGGGATGCGGCGGGCCACGAAGCCGGCAATGTCGTCGGCCAGGGCCGACACTTCTTCGGAGGCGTCGAGATAGGCGACCACCTCCGGGTCGCGTCCGCTGAGCGGACGCAGGGCGGGTTCCCAGTACGGGTTGGGCAGGGTTCGCACGTCGAACACGAAGTCGGCCTCGCCCGGCAGCCCGCCCTTGTAGCCAAAGGACAGGAACACCACCGCGAGACCCCCGTCCCGGCTCTTGTCCATGCGCTGGCGAATCGCCTCGCGCAGGTCGTGCAGGCCGAGTGTGGAGGTATCGATGGTCAGGTCCGCAGTCCTGGCCAGCGGCATCATGAGTTCACGCTCGGCGGCCAATGCCTCGACGAGCGTGGTGTCGCCGCTCGTCAGGGGATGACGGCGACGGGTTTCGGCGAAGCGCCGGGTCAGGGTCCGGTCATCCGCGTGAAGGTAGACCAGTCGCGCATCGAGACCGCTCTCGCGCAGTTCCATCAGCTTCTCGGGCAGCGCGCACAGGCCGCTTTGCTGGTCGCGGGAGTCAAGGCCCACGGCCAGTCGGCGATACACAGGTGGGTCGTCTCGCAGCGCATAGCTGACCACGTCCATCAGCACGGCGGCCGGAATGTTGTGCACGCAATACCAGCCGAGGTCCTCGAGCATGTCGAGGGCCGCACTCTTGCCGGAGCCCGAAAGCCCGCTGACGACGACCAACTCCACCCAGGTGTCTCCCGCTGCTGTGCCCGGCTCAGCGAGGGGCTGCGCGGCGCCTCTCTGCCGAGGTCGGGATCCCCAGTTCTTCCCGGTACTTCGCGACGGTCCGCCTCGCCACCTGCACCCCGTCTCCGGAGAGCAGTTCGGCGAGCCTGGCATCCGACAACGGCTGCCCGGGGTCCTCTCCCCCGATCAGCTTGCGGATTTTCGCACGGATGGCAGTCGAGGACACACTGCCGGCCTCGCCGGCCACGCTGCTCGAAAAAAAGTGCCGAAACTCCAGCACGCCCCGCGGGGTGTGCATGTACTTACTGGCCGTGACCCGGCTGACCGTCGACTCGTGGAGGTCGACTTCCTCGGCGATCTCCCTGAGCACCAGGGGCACCATGGCCTCGTCCCCCTGGTCCAGGAAGCCGGACTGCCTGCGGACGATCGCCCGGGCCACCTTGAGCAGGGTCTCGTTGCGGATTTCGAGGCTCTTGAGCAGCCAGCGCGCCTCCTGCACCTGGGCCTTGAGCTGGGAATGCTCCTCGCCCCGGCCCAGGGCGCCCGCGTAGGCCTGGTTGATGCCGAGCCGCGGCAGGGAGGCGCCATTGAGGTCGACGGTCCAGCCGCGCGCCGTGCGCCGGACGAACACGTCCGGGACCACGTACTCGGTGCGGTTGCGTCCCAGTGCCGCACCCGGTCGGGGGTGGCAGGCGCGTACCAGCAGGAGGGCCGTGTCCAGTTGCTGTGCGGTGCAGCCGAGCTGTCTCGCCAGTTGGGGGACCGGCAGGGTGGCGACGGATTCGAGACACCCACCCGCCACCCTGAGGGCCAGCGCCAGCCCCGGCGTGCCCGCCTTGAGCTGGGCAAGCTGCAGGGTGATGCACTCGGCCACCGAGCGTGCGCCGACGCCGGTGGGGTCGAGTTGCTGCACGACAGCCAGCGCATCCTCCATCTCCGCCTCGTCCGCCCCGAGCGGCGCGCCGATGCTGGCCAGTGTCTCCTCGAGGTAGCCGTCCTCATTGACCGATTCGGCGATGGCCAGCGCCAAGGCGAGCTGACGAGCCTCCAGCCCGGCCAGCTCAAGCTGCCAGGTCAGGTGGTCCACAAGGCTGCTGCCAGCCGGGTCCTCGATGTCGAGCAGCCGGTCCTCGCTGCCGGATGAGCGGCCGGGTTCTACGTCGGTGGCGGTCGGCTCCGGCCAGTCATCGCCGACGTCCACCTCCACATCTACTTCGGGCTCGATGACGGCTTCAGCCGCCGGCTCGGCGGGTTCGTCGGGCTCCTCCAGCACCTCCAGCATGACGTTGGATTCGAGCAGCTGGGTGAGCTCGTCCCGAAGGTCGGGAATGGAGAGCTGCAGGAGGCGGATGGCCTGCTGCAGCTGGGGCGTCATCCGCAGTTGCTGGCCGAGTCGCAGCTGTAGCGCTGGCCTGTTCATCAGAGGCGGAAGTCCTCTCCGAGGTAGACCTCCCGCACCTTGGGGTCGGCCAGGATCTCGGTGGGTGTGCCGGAGGCCAGCACGCTGCCCTCGGCGACAATGAAGGCCTTGCCGCAGATACCGAGCGTCTCGCGCACGCTGTGGTCGGTGATCAGGACGCCGATCCCGCGCTCGGCCAGCTGACGCACAATACGCTGGATGTCGCCCACCGCAAGCGGATCGACCCCCGCAAAAGGCTCGTCCAGCAGCATGAAGCGGGGCTCGGCGGCCAGCGCCCGGGCAATTTCCACGCGGCGGCGCTCGCCGCCCGACAGGCTCATGCCCAGGGTGTCGCGGACGTGGCCGATGTTCAGCTCATCCAGCAGTGACTCCATTCGGCGGGCGCGTTCCTCACGCTTCAGGCCCGGACGCGTCTCGAGGATGGCCAGCAGGTTGTCGGACACCGAGAGGCGACGAAACACCGAAGCCTCCTGGGGCAGGTAGCCCAGTCCGAGTCGGGCCCGCTCGTGCATCGGCAGGTGGGTCACGTCCCGACCATCCAGCTCGATGCGGCCGCCGTCGGCGGGCACCAGTCCAACGATCATGTAGAAGGCCGTGGTCTTGCCGGCCCCGTTGGGTCCCAGCAGGCCGGTCACCTCGCCGGCCGCGACACTCAGGCTGATGTCACGCACCACTTCCCGACGCCTGTAGCGCTTGCGGAGCCCTTCGGCGATCAGCCGGCTCATGGCTGAGGGTCCTCCAGGCTGCGCGGCTGGATGGTGATGCGCACGGGCTGCCCGCCCTGTTCCGCGGCCTCGGCCAGCACGCGCTGTTCGGCGATGCTGTAGACCAGCGCGCTGCCGACGATCTCGTTTTCCCCGTCGGAAATCCAGGCCTCGCCGGTCAACCGGACCGTGCCGGCCACCAGGTCGTAGTCGATGCGGGCGGCGCGGCCGCTGACCGTGCGGGTCTCGTCGACGCGCTCGAAGCTGGCGGGCGTGCCCTCCACCTCGGCTCGCTGGATGGTGTTATCGAGGAAGCGCACGCTCGCGCTCTGGCTGGCCAGCGATCCCTCCGGGGCCTCGATCGACACGTCGCCCTCGAACAGCCAGCTGCTGTTTTCGAACTCAAGACCGGTGGCCGTCGCCTGTTGGGCGCGCACCCGGGTGTCCCCCTGCACGATGGTGACCTGCCGCAGCACGACGCGGCCGTTCTTGTAATCAAAGTCGCTGCCGGCCGCCTCGACGGTGATGGGCAGGCTGCTTCGCTCCGCCGGCTGCGCCACGACCGACGAGGCAAGGCAGAGCAGGGCAAGGCCCAGGCTAAGGCGTGAAGCGGCCATTGACCATGCTCTCCAGGCGGAGGGTTTCGCGGGCCAGGTCAGCCCGCAGGCCGACGGCATCCAACTGGTGCCGGCCGAAATCCAGGCTCACCGGCGCATCGCTGGTGGCCAGTCGCTGGGCAACCAGCAGCGTCAGGCGTGGGGTTCGTACGGTGGCCTCTTGCGCCAGCGGCTGACGGAGGCTCTGCATCACCACGTCACCCTCCAGTTCCACCCGCTCGGTGTCCGGCCACGCCCAGCCCCGGTCTGCCTCCAGTGACCACGGTCCGCCCGTGCCACCCGCAAACCTGACGGCCACGGTACTGAATGCGACTCGCCCGCCCGGTTCGGCCTGGCTGGCGCGTGAGGCGGACAGGCTCAGGCGCACGGTTCCGTCCTGGTCGTATTCGGTGAGGCGTGCACCGGACAGGTAGTAGCCGGCCGACTGGCCAGCCAGCCGCTCGGTGGCATCATCCGCCTGTCGGTCACCGAGCTGCCACCCCATCCAGGCCAAAAGGCCCACCAGGGCGAGGGGCGATGCCAACCTGCCGAGCGTCACGTCGGGCGCCTCGCGGCGAGCAGCGCATCACACAGTTCCCGTACGGCGCCATGCCCTCCGGGAGTGCGGGTGACCCAGGCGGCCGCCGCCAGGACGTCCGGATGCGCGTCGGCCACGGCAACGGGCAGACCGACGCCATGCATCAGCGCCAGATCAGGCAGGTCGTCCACCAGGCAGGCGCAGTCGGCGGCGACCAGCGCGGTCTGCTCCAGCAGTCGGGCCAGCGCCGGACCCTTGTCCTCGACCCCCTGCATGACGTGCCTGACCCCCAGCTCGGCCAGGCGCTCGGCGACGGCGGCGCTCGAACGGCCGGAGATGACGGCCACCTCGACGCCGGCCTTTTGAAGTGCCTTGATGCCGTAGCCGTCGCGCACGTGAAAGACCTTAAGTGCCTCGCCCGTCGGGCCGAACCACAGCCGGCCGTCGGTCATCACGCCGTCCACGTCTAGCACCAAGAGGCGCACGCGGGCGGCGAGGGCGGCCTCCAGTCCCCGCGGCGGGTTCACAGCACGCCCGCCCGCAGCAGGTCCTGCACGTTGAGTGCGCCGACCAGCCGCTCTTCCCCATCGACCACCATGAGCCCGGTGATGCGGTGGTCCTCCATGAGCTTGAGCGCCTCGGCGGCCAGGGCATCCACCTCGACCGTGCGGGGGCGGCGGGTCATCACGTCGGCCATCGTCGCCTGATGGATATCGATCTGCCGATCGAGGGCGCGCCGCAGGTCGCCGTCGGTGAATACGCCGACCAGCCGACCATCGGCCGCCGTGACTGCTGTCAGGCCGAGCCCCTTGCGGCTCATCTCGAGCAGTCCGGCCGAGAGCGGGGTGCTTTCCGGGACGCTCGGCAGGGCCTCCCCGGCGTGCATGATGTCTGCCACCCGCAGCAGCAGACGACGGCCCAGCGCGCCGCCCGGATGAGACAGCGCAAAGTCTTCTGCAGTGAAACCCCGGGCCTCGAGGAGTGCGACCGCCAGCGCATCCCCCATGGCCAGCATCGCGGTGGTGCTCGCCGTCGGGGCGAGGTTCAGGGGACAGGCCTCGGCTGGCACCCGCACGTCGAGGTGCACCGTGGCCTCCTGCGCGAGCGTGGACGCGGGCTTGCCGGTCATGGCGATCAGGCCCACCCCGAGGCGGCGGAGCAGCGGCAGCAGGATCAGGACCTCGCCGGTCTCGCCGGAGTTCGACAGGGCCAGCACCAGGTCGTCGCGGGTGATCATGCCGAGGTCGCCGTGGCTGGCTTCCGCCGGGTGCATAAAGAATGCGGGGGTGCCGGTACTGGCGAGGGTGGCGGCGATCTTGCCGGCCACGTGCCCGGACTTGCCCATGCCGGTCACCACCACGCGGCCGCGACAGGCGAGGCATAACTGACCGGCGTGGGCGAATTCCGCGCCAAGGCGCCCGGCCACGGCGGCAATGGCGTCTGCTTCCACTCCCAGGGCTCGCCGGCCGGCGGTCAACCAGTGCGTCTCGTCCACCTCGCGATTCATAGGATCGATCATACACCGGCTGCCTTTGCTACCATGCGCGCCTGCCCCCGCAAGGACACCTCATGACTGCGGATGAACTCAAGCGTCGGATCCTGGCCGGCCTGCCTGGTGCCCAGGTGGAGGTCCGCTCTGGGGACGACGTCCACTTCGAGGCCCTGGTGGTGGCGCCCCAGTTCTCAGGGCTCAGGACGCTCAAGCGGCACCAGCTGGTCTATGCCGCCGTGGGCGCGGCCGTGGGCGCGGAGGTGCATGCGCTCACCCTCGACACGCCCTCGCCCGAGGAGTGGTCTGCCCGGGGACAGGGCTAACCCACACTCGCATGGACAAGTTCCGTATCGAGGGTGGGGCTCGCCTGTCCGGCGAGGTCCGGGTGTCCGGCGCCAAGAACGCCGCCCTGCCCATCCTGACCGCGGGCCTGCTGGGCAACGGGCCCCTCAGCCTGTCCAATGTCCCGGCATTGCGCGACGTGCGCACGCTGTGCAGTCTGCTGGATCAGATGGGCGCGCGCATCGAGCATCCGGGCCCTGGCGCAGTGGTGGTGCATCCGCCCGTCGACTGTGTCCCCGAGGCGCCCTACGACCTGGTGCGTACCATGCGCGCCTCGGTATTGGTGCTGGGTCCCCTGCTGGCGCGGTTCGGTCGCGCGCGCGTGGCCTTGCCCGGGGGCTGCGCCATCGGCGAGCGTCCGGTCAACCTGCACGTCGAGGGGCTTCGGGCGCTGGGCGCCGAGATCGCCATCGAGGGCGGGTACATCGAGGCGACCGCAAGCCGACTTCGCGGAGCGCGCCTGGTGCTCGAGACCGTGACGGTGACCGGTACCGAAAACCTGCTGATGGCTGCCTGCCTTGCCGAGGGCGTGACCCTCATCGAAAACGCCGCGCGCGAACCCGAGGTGGTGGACCTGGCCGGCGCGCTGACCGCGATGGGGGC
>JAURMS010000055.1 GCA_030830595.1 Gammaproteobacteria bacterium
AAGAGGCCAAGAACACGGACGGACATGGTGGTGGTTTCGGGCTGTGGGTGAGGGTGGAGTCAGGGTCTCGACATGGACGTGAGTCGCTCGAAGCGTCGCAGGGCGTCGTCACGGCTGCCACGGGGATCGACCACCGGCAACGGGTACTGGTTCCCCAGGGTGACGCCTGCTTTTCCCAGCACCTCACTCGGTGCCTCCCAGGGACGGGCGAGCCACTTGTCGGGCAGCGCGGCCAGTTCAGGCAGCCAGCGCCGCAGGTACTGTCGCTCGGGATCGAATTTTTCCGCCTGCAGGACGGGGTTGAACACGCGGTAGTAGGGCGCGGCGTCGGCGCCGCAGCCGGCGGTCCACTGCCAGCCCAGCGTGTTGGCGGCGAGGTCCGCATCGACCAGGGTGTCCCAGAACCAGCGTGCCCCGTCCTGCCAGCGCATGAACAGGTTCTTGGTGAGCAGCGAGGCCACGATCATCCGGACCCGGTTGTGCATCCAGCCCGTCTCCCACAGCTCGCGCATGCCCGCGTCGACGATCGGAAAGCCGGTGCGTCCGCGCTGCCAGGCAGCCAGCGCCGCAGGGTCGTCCTGCCACTCGAGGCCCGTGAAGCGCCCATCGAGGGGGGCATCGGTGGTGTGAGGAAAGTGGTACAGCAGGTGATGGGCGAACTCGCGCCAGCCCAGTTCCCGGATGAAGGACTCGGCACCGGCGGAGCCTGTCAGGTCCGGGCGTGAGGCAGCCGCCAGGGCCTGCCGTGGCGACAACTCGCCGAAATGGAGGTGGGGTGACAGGCGCGAGCTGCCCGGACGGTCAGGCCGGTTGCGGTCCTCGTCGTAGCGCAGCACGGCAGCTTCCACGAACTGGTCGAGCCGCGCCAGTGCGCCAACCTCACCAGGCTGCCAGTGGCGCGACATGCCCACATCCCACCGAATGCGAGGCAGCAGTTCGAGCGCCTGCAACTCGATGCCACCGCCGTCGCTGGTACAGCTCAGGCGCGTCGGCGCGGGCCGCGGTGCGACGAGTGCGGAAAGGTCACGCTGGCAGGACCGCCAGAAGGGGGTGAAGACCTTGTAGGGGCCGCCGCCGCCGGTCTTCACGGTCCAGGGCTCGAACAGCAGGGCACCGTTGCAGGAGGTGGCCTGGAGGCCGGATTCGGTCAGCAGTTGCTTGATAGCCGTGTCGCGCCTGACCAGGGCCGGCTCATACAGCCGGTTCCAGAAGACGGCCTGGGCTCCCGTCTGGCGCGCCACCTGCAGCAGGACCTGGCCGCTGTCGCCGCGCTCCAGTCGCAGCCTGCCGCCGCGAGCGGCCAGGCTTTCTGACAGGGCGGCCAGGCTGTGATGCAGCCACCAGCGGCTGGCGGCACCCGGCGCCCAGGGCGCTTCCTCGTCGGGCGCATGGATGTAGAGCGCGACGACGTTCTCGAACTGGCCAAGTGCGGCCTCCAGGGCAGGGTTGTCGGTCAGGCGCAGGTCCCGCCGGAACCAGACAATGGCAGTCTTCATCGCTGAATGATGACCTAGCCGGCGGAGCCTTGCCGGAGTTCTGCCGCACGGGCCCTGATGGACTCGCGTACGGTGGGCGACAAACGCCGCAGGTTGCGAACCTGCAGGGCCATCCGCGGGTGGTTGGCGAAGCGTTCCTCGTGGCGATCCAGAAAGTCCCAGTACAGGGTGGTGAAGGGACAGGCCTGACTTCCCGTTGACTGGTCCGGTCGATAGCGACAGTGCCCGCAATAGTTGCTCATCCGGTCGATGTACTTGCCGGTGGCGGCGTAGGGCTTGGAAGCCATCACACCGCCGTCTGCAAACAAGGCCATCCCGAGCACGTTGGGCAGTTCCACCCATTCGACAGCGTCCACATAGACGGCGAGATACCACTCGTGCACCTGCCGGGGGTCCACCCCGAGGAGTAGCGCGTAGAGTCCGGTCACCATCAGGCGCTGGATGTGGTGCGCATAACCATGGCGCAAGGTCTGGCCGATGGAGTCGGCCAGGCAGTGCATGGGCGTCTCGCCATTCCAGTAGAAGGCGGGCAGCCCCTCGCGGGCATCCAGCGCATTCAGGTCCTGGTAAGCGGGCATGCGCAGCCAGTACAGGCCGCGCACGTACTCGCGCCACCCCAGGACCTGGCGAATGAATCCCTCCACGGCCTCGATGGGTGCCCGGCCTCGTTTCCAGGCCTGCTCCGCGGCGTCGCAGGCTTCACGCGGGTGCAGCAGGTGTAGGTTCAGCGCCGCCGAGATCCTGGAGTGGTAGAGCCAGGGCTCCGCGGTCCACATCGCGTCCTGGTACTGGCCAAAGCACTCAAGTCGCTGCTCGATGAAATCTTCCAGCGCCAGCAGCGCCTCGTCGCGGGTGACCGGCCAGTCGAACTCGGCCAGCTCGCCCGGATGATCGGGAAACTGCTGCTCGACCAGTTCCAGCACTTCACGGGTGATCTCGTCCGGGGCGAAGCGGGCGGGTGCCGGCAGCATGCCGGGGCCCTGCCTGCCGAAACTGCCGCGGTTGGCAGCGTCGAAGTTCCACGCGCCACCGGCGGGGGTGTCTCCTTCCATCAGGAGCCCGGTCTGGCGCCGCATCACGCGGTAGAAGTACTCGAGGCGCAGTTCCTTGCGTCCTTCCGCCCAAGTGGCAAACGCCGCCGGGGTCGACAGGAAATGGGGATCGTCACGCACCTCCAGTGGCAGGCCTGCCGACTGCGCAGCCCCCTCCAGCGCTCGCTCGACTCGCCATTCTCCGGGCTTGATGCAGATCACCACCCGGAAGCGCTCCCGCTCCAGGTCGCTGGCGAGCGCTGCTGCGAGGCTGGTTTCGGTCGCGGCCCCCAGGCTCCGGTACATCACCCTGCGCCCCAGCGCACGTTGGGCCTCGCGGAAGTGGCGCATGGCAGCCAGGAACAGCGCAATTCGCGCCCGGTGGGAGGGTACGTGACGGGCTTCGTCCTCGACCTCAGCCATCCACAGGACGTCCCGGGTCGGATCGAAATCGGCGTAGGCCGGTGTGGCCGGGTCGAGCTGGTCGCCGAGGACGACGAACAGCCGACCCGGTCCGGGTTGGGTCACTGGCCGCGCAGCGCGGCGATGCGCTCATCCAGCGGGGGATGGCTCATGAACAGCTTGCGCAGGCCCTGACCCAAGCCACCGGCAATGCCAAACGCGGCCATCTTGTCCGGCAGGCCGTGAGGCTGGCCACGCTTCAGCGCCTCCAGTGCGCCGATCATGCTCTGCCTGCTCGCCAGGTGGGCACCCCCGGCGTCCGCCCGGAACTCGCGCTGGCGGGAGAACCACATCACGATGATGGAGGCCAGCACGGCCAGCACCAACTCGGCGACGATGGTGGTGATCCAGAAGCCGGGCCCATGTCCCCGTTCGTTGCGGAACACCACCCGGTCGACCAGTTGGCCGATCAGGCGGGAGAGGACGAACACGAAGGTATTGACCACGCCCTGAATGAGGGTGAGCGTCACCATGTCTCCGTTGGCAACGTGGCTGACTTCATGGCCCAGCACGGCTTCGACCTGGTCGCGTGACATGCTGGAGAGCAAGCCGCTGGACACGGCGACCAGCGAATTATTGCGGGAAGGCCCGGTGGCGAAGGCATTCGGCTCCGGCGAGGTGAAGTAGCCCACTTCCGGCATGGCGATGCCGGCTTCCCGCGCCTGCCGCTGGACGGTAGCCACCAGCCAGGCTTCGGTCTCATTGCTCGGTTGCTCGATGACCTGCACGCCCATCATCCGTTTGGCGGACCACTTGGAGATGGCCAGAGAGAAAAACGAGCCGCCAAATCCAAGGATGGCGCCGAACACCAGCAGGGAATTGAAGTTGATGCCCTGTTGCCCCAGCCACGGCTCCAGGCCCAGCAGCCTGAGGGTGATGCTGGCGACAATCAGGATCGCAAAGTTGGTAATCAGGAACAGCAAAACGCGTTTCATGGCTGGGGGTTTTCCTCTGGTGCGGCTGGATTGGTCCGTGAGGCCTTGGAGTGGGGTGTCGGCCGGTTGGTTTCAAGCAAACCTGCCGAAGGTTAACATGTGAACGATCGTTCGTATGTTATGATGTTCTAGGTTCAGAGCACAGGGACCTCCGGCATGGCGACCATACCCGAGCAAGCGCGTGATGTGGCGGAAGGCGGCAGCGGGCGGCAATGGACCTTTCTGTCGAACCACGCGCACGTGCTGGTCTGTCTGGCCAGCGACCCCGGCGCCCGCCTGCGTGACGTCGCGGCCCAGGTAGGCATCACCGAAAGGGCCGTGCAGAAAATCGTCTCCGACCTCGAGTCCGCGGGGGTCCTGACCCGCGAGCGTGACGGTCGCCGCAACCGCTACCACATGGCCCTCGATCGGCCCCTGCGGCATCCCATTGAGCGCCACCGCAACATTGGTGCGTTGCTTGGCATGCTGTTGGGCGAGGACGTGCTCTCGCAGTTCGCCGAACCCTGATCGTCGAGGTTGCGAGGTTGGTTTCATGAGCCTGCGGCGTCCCACGGGCGACGCCGTCGTTCTAGGTCCTCCTCATGAAACGTGATTTGCCCTGGTCTGCCATGCCTTGGCTGGTCCTGCCCTTGGTGGCCTTCGTCGCGGTCGTGTTTCGCCAACCGCTCGCCATCGATGAGACCCGCTACCTGGCAGTCGCCTGGGACATGTTTCGTGAGGGCCAGTGGTTAGTCCCACACCTCAACGGCGAGACTTACGCCCACAAGCCTCCGCTGCTGTTCTGGCTGCTGATGATCGGCTGGAAAGTGCTGGGCGTCGGGGATGCCTGGACGCGCATCCTGCCCGTGCTCCTGAGCGGCTTGTCGCTACTGCTGGTGTATCGTCTGGCCGGGCGCCTCTGGCCCGGGGTGGAGGGCGTGGGCCGGTTCGCAGCGGTGATTGTCGGAGGCACCCTGTGGTGGGCTGCCTTCCAGAACCTGGTCATGTTCGACCTGCTGCTCACCTGTTGCGTGCTGGTGTCGCTCAACGGCCTGGCCGATGCTCAGGATCCCCAGGCTGGCTGGCGTCCGTGGGCCTGGGTCAGCGCGGGTATCGGCTTGAGCATCCTGGCCAAGGGTCCGGTGGCGTTACTGCACATCCTGCCGCTGGCGCTGGCGGCTCCGTGGTGGAGTGAGGCGGCCAGGCGGCAGGGTGGCGGCTGGTACCTGCGGCTGCTCGGTGCCGTGGCCGTCGGCCTGGCGATCGCCCTGGCCTGGGTGATTCCTGCGGTCCTGGTCGGCGGTGATGCCTACGCCCACAACCTGCTGTGGGACCAGACTGCGCATCGGGTCACCACGAGCTTCGCACACCAGCGTCCCTGGTGGTGGTACCTGCCCCTGCTGCCTGCCCTCGGCCTGCCCTGGTTCATCTGGCCGCCCGCCTGGCGGGCTGCCCGCGAAGCCCTCGCCATGCCTGGCGGGGCCCGCTTCTGCCTTGCCTGGGCAGTGCCGGCTTTCCTGGCTTTTTGTGCGGTCAGTGGTAAACAACCACACTATCTTCTGCCGCTGCTGCCGGCACCGGCCCTGTTGGTCGCGCGCGGCCTCGCGACCTCCCAGCGCATGAGCTATCGACGAGATCGCCTGCTGGTGGTGATGCCGGCTGCCCTGCTGGCTGCGGTGGCGAGCCTCGAACTGGCCTTGAACTATTGGCCAATGGGGACCGGTGGGACGGTGCTCGAGGAATGGGCTCACTGGTTTGCCGAGATCCATCCGGGCTGGATCGCGGCCCTGTGGGCGTTGATCGGCTGGGCTGCACTGCCTTTCCGTCGCTCCCTGATCGAGGGCGCGGCCCGGCTGCAGGCCGCCATGATGGTCTCCCTGGCCATCGTTGCTGCAGCCGGCACCGCGACTCCGGCCGGTCGGGCCTACGCGGTGGCGGGCATGGCCGCCGAGGTAGCTGCCCTGCAGCAGGCGGGGCGAAGCATCGCTTACTGGGGCCAGTATCACGGCCAGTTGCAGTACGTCGGCCGTCTGCGGCAGCCTTTGAGGGAGCTCTGGGACGCGGGAGAGTTGCAGGCCTTTGCGCGGGAGCAACCAGAGGGCCTCGTGCTGGTGGATTCCAGAGAAAATCCGCTGACGGCCGGAGTCGGGGTCCCCTTCATGGTCGTGCCCTATCGCACTGGATTCTGGTCGCTGTGGACGCCAGCGCGGCTGGCCGAATCCCCCGAGTTGCTGAACCGGATCGCGGCCAGGCGACCGCATCGCTCCATCGAGTGATTTGCGGGGCTTGAAAAGCCATCCGTAGCGCTCAAGATACACAGCATCCACAGGATGATGCGATGCAATTCAAGGACTACTACCAACTGCTGGGGGTCGAGCGGAAGGCCAGCGCCGAGGAGGTGAAGAAGGCCTATCGCCGGCAGGCCCGCAAATTCCATCCCGATGTCAGCAAGGAGGCGAACGCAGAGGAACGCTTCAAGGAGGTCCAGGAAGCCTATGAGGTGCTGAAGGATCCTGAAAAGCGCGCGGCGTACGACCAGCTCGGCAGTCAGTATCGGCAGGGCCAGGAATTCAGGCCGCCTCCCGACTGGGGCCGTGATTTTTCCTTTGCCGGCGGTGGTGGGGCCGGCGGCTTCAGTGATTTCTTCGAACAGCTGTTCGGCGGGGCCGGCGCCTTCGGGGGTCGGCAGGGCGCGCGCGGCGGCTTCCAGGGCAGGGGTGGACACCACGAGGCCGAGTTGCAGCTCACGCTGGAGACCGCCTTCGCCGGCGGCACCGAAACCCTGTCACTCCGGGAGGGTGCGGGCACTCGGCAGCTGAAGGTACGCATTCCCGCCGGAGTCACCGAGGGGCAGGTGATCCGACTTGCGGGGCAGGGCGGGCAGGGGCCCGGGGGTCGGGGCGACCTGCTGTTGCGGGTCAAGTTCTCGCCTCACCCGCTGTATACGCTCGACGGGCGCGACGTCACCCTCGTGCTGCCCGTGGCGCCCTGGGAGGCGGTGCTCGGTGCGGTGGTTCCGGTCCCGACCCTGGCGGGCAGGGTGGACCTCAAAGTGCCTGCCGGGGCCCGGGCCGGCCAGCGCATGCGCCTGAAGGGGCGGGGCATGCCGGGCAAGCCTCCCGGCGACCAGTACGTGGTGCTGCAGGTGGCATTGCCGCCAGCGGACCTGCCCGGAGTACGGGAGTGGATGGAGAAAATGCGGGATGAACTGCCGTTCGACCCGCGGGCCGGGCTCGGGAAACCCTAGGCCTGCAGCGCCACGGAACCGAGCGATCCCCGCTCGGTAAGCCGGCCGACGTGCCACAGCAGCAGCCGCTCGTAGTTGCACTTCTCGATGAAATCGAGCGCCCCGGCCTGCATGGCCTCGACGGCTGTCTCGACGTCGCCGTCTGAGGCCAGCAGGATCACTGGCAGGTCGAGCCCGCGCTCCTGCAGGCGGGCGAGCAACTCGATGCCGGTCATGTCCTCCAGCTTCAGCTCGGTGATCACGCAGGCCGCTTGCGACTCGACCCCGCCCAGCAGGTCGGCGCCACGCCGGTAGCCTCGGACCCGGACGCCGATGGTAGCCAGGCTGTCCCGCAGGCTGGAGCGGACCCCATCGTCCGGGTCAGCCACCAGGACCACCGGGGAGGGTAAATCAGGGTCGAAGTGCATATAGCGCTGTCTTGACATCATGAGCATCTGGAGAGCCAGGGTCTGTACGGATCATCCCGTGAGCCGATTGTGCGATGCCCGCACGGCGAGTTGCATACGCAATATCCACTAGTCCTCGCGCTGGGCCTCGATCACCATGCGCACCAGGTGGGCCAGTGAGTTGGCGTTCATTTTTTCCATCACCCGGGCGCGGTGGATCTCCACGGTACGTTGACTGACGTTCAGGTCGCCGGCGATCACCTTGTTGGCCTTGCCGGCGGTGACCAGGTCGAGGACTTCCCGCTCCCTGGGCGTCAGCTCGCCGATCCGCAGCCGGATGTCGTCTCGGGCCCGCAGCGCATCACGCATTTCGCCGTCCTTGGTGAGCCCCCTGTTGATGCGGTCGATCAGGTCCTGGTCGCGGAAGGCCTTCTGGATGAAGTCGACGGCGCCGGCCTGCATGGCCTCTACCGCCATGGGGACGTCGCCATGGCCGGTGATGAACACGATCGGCAGGATGGAATGGCGCTCGTTCAGCGCCTGTTGCAGGTCCAGTCCGCTCATACCCGGCATGCGGATGTCGAGGACCAGGCAACCGGCACGGTTGCCATCGTACTGGTCGAGGAAGGCGGTGGCCGAGTCGAAGGTCTCGACCGGCAGGCCCACCGACTTCAGCAGCAATCGCAGCGAGGTGCGCACGGCCTCATCGTCGTCCACCACGAAGACGGTGGCTGGTTTATCTTTCACTGGTCTCTCCCTGAAATCACCGGCAGGTTGAAGAATACCGTGGCGCCGCCGCCCGGTGTGGGGCGGTGGCCGAGTTTGCCGCCGTGGGCCCGCAGGATCGAGCGGCTGATCGCGATCCCGAGCCCGGTACCCGATGACTTGGTGGTGTAGAAGGGGTCGCCCAGGTGGGCCGCCACCTCTGCGCTGATGCCGGGCCCGTGATCGGCGACGCTGATCACCACGTCGCCGTCATGCCGGCGCACTTCCAGCAGCACCTCGCGGTCGAGTGCATGGGCCTCGTTGGTGGCATCGATGGCGTTGCGAACGAGGTTGATGAGGACCTGCTGGATCTGCACGGGATCGCAGGTGAGGTCTGGCAGCGGCTCGTCCATCTCCACCGTGAGACGGATGTCGTTCAGGCGTGCATCGGGTTCGACCAGGGCCAGCAGCTCCGTGATCAGCCTGCCGGGCGCAATGAGTTCGGTGCGGGCCTCGCGATTCTTGACGAAGCTGCGCAGGCGCCTGATCACCTCTCCGGCCCGCAGGGCCTGCGCCGAGATCTGCGAGAGGGCCAGTTCGATGTCCTCGGGATCCTGCTCGGCGGCCGAGGCCAGCATGCGCTTGAGGGCCTGGGAATAGTTGGTGATGGCGGTCAGTGGCTGGTTGATCTCGTGCGCGAGGCCTGCAGCCATTTCGCCCATGGTCGAGAGCCGGGCAAACTGGGTCATGCGCTCCTGGGCCTGGCGGATTTCCTCCTGGGCCTGCTGGCTCTCGGTGACGTCATGAATGGTCCCGGTGACCTGTCGACGTCCCTGCGGGTCGGTTGAGATCCTTGCCAGGGAGTGCACGTGGCGAAGATGGCCGTCCGCCCGCACCAGCCGGTAGCCCAGGTCCATTTCCCCGCCTTCCCGCACCATGCTTCGCCAGGCTTTCTCCAGGCGCTCACGGTCGGCGACGTGCACGTGCCGGTCGACGAATTCGGCCAGCGGCAGCGGAGTCTGCAGGCTGGGCAGGCCCAGCAGGTGGAACATTTCACGCGACCAATAGGTATGTTCGTGATCGAGGCCGATCTCGAAGTTGCCAAGGCCGGCAATGGCCTGGGCGTCGGTCAGCAGCTGTTCACTCTTGCGCAGGCTTTCCTCGGCCTGGCGGCGCTCCGTGATGTCCTCGCCGGAAGACAGGCTGCCAATGACGGTTCCCAGTTCGTCACGCAGCGGACTATGACGCCAGGCCACCAGTTTGCGCCCGCCGCCGCGGGTGATCACTTCATGTTCCGAGTACTGGCCCGGCGCCGCGATGTCGCCGACGACAAGATTGTGCAGCTGCCGAGCGGGTTCCCGCTGGGCTTCCGGCACGCAGGTCTCCAGCCAGTCCCGGCCCAGCAGATCACGCTCCTCCCAGCCAAGGATCTCCGATCCCTTGCGGTTGATCAGCGTCACCTGACCCGTCCGGTCGACGGCCAGCAGGATGACTTCAGCGAGGTCGAGATAGGCCTGGGCCCGATCGCGCTCGCGCCGCAGGGCGTTCTCCACCCGCCGGCGCTCGGAGATGTCGCTCATCAGCCCGACAAAGCGCGGCGTGCCGGGCGCTGCGACCCTGCCTACGGACAGGAACACCGGGAAGAGGGTGCCGTCCTTGCGCCGTGCGGTCATCTCGCGGCCGCGTCCAATGACCTTGCGCTGTCCAGTCTGGAGGTGATGCCCCAGGTAGGCATCGTGTCGGCTGCCGTGGGGTTCCGGCATCAGCATCGAGACGTTTTTCCCGAGGACCTCTGCGGCGAGGTAGCCAAAGAGCCGTTCCGCAGCTCGGTTGAAGGTTTCTATGGTGCCCGAGGCATCGATCACCACCACCGCGTCGACCGCGGCATCGAGCACCGCCCGGAGTTCAAGTTCGGCCAGCGACGCCAGCGGCTCGACGGGACTGGCGGCGGGTTCGGTCACCGGCCGTCCGTCATGGGAGGACGCCGGGCCGCTCAGTAATCGTCCCGATCACCGTAGTGGTCGTCTTCGTCTTCGTCGTCCCAGTCATCGTCGTCTTCGTCTTCGTCCTCGTCGTCCCAGTCGTCGTCCTCTTCATCCTCGTCTTCTTCTTCGACTTCCTCGTCGTCTTCTTCGTCGCCGCCGATCCACCCCTCGGGTTCGTCTGCCAGTTCGAGGTCCATTTCCTGCCAGGTCTCGTAATCGACCTCCTCGAGGTCGCCATCCTCGTACTGCACTGCGACGAGCTCGCTGTCCTCATCGAATGACAACACCTGAAAGAGGTCTCCATCCTCCAGGTTCTCGTACCATTGACCCTTGACTGGTTCGTGTTCACGGCCCATGAGGGCACTCCTCGGCTGCGGAAAAAACGAAGTCGCTGTTCGACTACAGTACGTCATATTAGAGGCCCGCCCGAAGCCCCGCAACGCCTGAACGGAGAACTTCTTGTCTCGTCGAGCCAACCCCAACGCAGCCCTGGCTCGTGCGGTCTGGTCCGAACGCTATCGGTGCGCGAGCGCTCACCCGCCCGATGCGAACCCGTCGGCGACCTGGGCGCGGGTCGCCGCCTGCGCGGCCGCGGAGGGGCCGGACCCGAGGGGCTGGCGGGGGCGTTACCACCGGCTGATGGCGTCCGGCCTGTTCCTGCCTGCTGGCAGGGTGCTGGCCGGCGCCGACTGCGGTGATGCCCGTACCCTCCTGAACTGCTTTGTGATGTCACCTGCCCCGAATGGGCAGGCCGCCCGCCGGTCATGGCTGGCCGAGGCCGCCGTCACCCTGGCGGCGGGGGGTGGCGTGGGCTGGGACTTCTCCGCGCTGCGGGGCGGTTCCGGCGCCGTGCTCGACACCCTCACAGCCTGTGAGCGCATGTGTCGCGCGGCGACCGCGGGGGAGTCGAGGGGGGGCGCGATGATGGCGGCGCTCGACATGGCCCATGCCGATGCCGGGGATTTCATTCGGGCGAAACGGCAAGCCGGCGTGCTGCCCCGTTTCAACCTGTCCCTGCTGGTCGACGATGCATGCATGCTGGCTGTGGCGGGGCAGCGCGAGCCCGGATCGGCCTGGCGGGTTGGCGAGGCGCGGTCCCGCTGGAGGCAGGTACTGGAGTCGATGCTGGCCAGTTCCGAGCCGGGGCTGCTGTTCACCGATACCATCAACCGTGAGAACAACCTGTGGTGGCGGGAGCGGCTTGCGGGCACCAATCCCTGCGGGGAGGCGCCACTTCCGGCCTACGGGGCCTGCATGCTGGGCTCAATCAACCTTGCCCGCCTTGTACTCAGGCCGTTCACGCCCCGCGCACACCTCGACGTCCAGCGGCTGGAAGTCGTCGTGTCAACGGCTGTACGGATGCTTGACGACCTGCTGGATCGGGCCGGATATCCCCTTGCTCGGCAACGGCGGGTCGCGCTGCAGTCCAGGCGGCTCGGGCTCGGCGTGATGGGCCTGGCCGATGCCCTGGCCATGCTGGGGCAGCGTTATGACACGCCCGAGGCGGCCGAGACGGCCGGACGCATCATGGAGCAGATCAAGCTCGCCGCCTATGCGGCATCGGTGCGCCTGGCTCGCCGGCGGGGGCCTTTCCCTGCCTGGCGGCGCGACCCCTTCCTGGCGGGCGCATTCGTCTCCCGCCTGCCGGGAAAGCTCAGGGATGCCATCGCCCGTGACGGGCTGCGCAACAGTCACCTGCTGGCCGTAGCGCCCACCGGTTCGATCAGCCTGCTCGCGGGCAACGTCTCACCCGGGATCGAACCCATCCCGCTGCTGGAGGGCGCGCGCAGCCTGCAGATGCGGTCCGACACCCAGGGCTTCCCGGTGGTCGATCCGGCTTGGTCGGCCTGGCGGCGACGCCACCGTGGACGCGGGCCGTTCATGCAGGCCGGTGAAGTGTCGCCACTTGCCCAGCTGGCCATCCAGGCGGCGGTACAGCGGCAGGTGGACGGTGCAATCGCCAAGACCTTGCTGGTACCGGCCGACACCACGATTGGGCAGCTGGATGGATGGCTGCGCTGGGCCCATCGCCATGGAATCAAGGGGCTGGCGGTTCACCGCCCCGGATCGGTCCGTGCCTGCCCGGCGTGATCGTCGTGTCTTCCGTGCATGGTCCGGACATGCAGGCCCATGAGCTCGGTCGAATACATGCCTGAGCAGCCTGCCTACCACGCATCAAGTTCACCGTGGGAGGGTAAAGGATTGCCGGTAGCCGGCATGGTGCCTCGTACGGATCAGCCCCCTCGGCCGGGGGCATTCCGCTAAAATCCCAGCGATTGTTGCTCCCCGACGAAACACAGGATCGCCGCCCATGCAGACCTACAACGCTCCACTTCGCGAAATTCACTTCGCCCTGCATGAGGTGCTGCATGCTGCGCATCACTACGAGGAACTGGGTCGCGCTGATCTCGACAGGGAATTCATGGACTCGGTACTGGAGGGTGCTGCGCGCTTCGCCGAGGAGGTGGTGGCCCCGACCAACCAGCCGGGCGATGAGGTCGGTGCCCGCCTGACGCCCGACGGTGTGGTCACGCCGCCGGGGTTCCGCGAGGCCTATCAGCAGTTCGTGGCGGACGGCTGGGCCGCGCTGTGCGGGCCCGAGCAGTTCGGCGGCCAGGGTGTGCCAGAGGGCTTCGGCGGGCCCGTCGGTGAGTTGCTCGTCTCCGCCAACCAGTCCTGGAAAATGTACAGCGGGCTGACCGACAGCGCGGTGCTGTGCCTCGAGAAGCACGCTTCCGCGGCGCTCAAGGACCTTTACCTGCCCCGACTCGTCAGCGGGGAGTGGACGGGCACGATGTGCCTGACCGAGCCCCAGGCCGGCACCGACCTCGGCCTCCTGAAGACGCGAGCGGAGCCCCAGGCCGACGGCAGTTTCCTGGTGACCGGCGAGAAGATCTACATCACCAGCGGCGAGCACGACGTGGCGGAGAACATCATTCACCTGGTGCTGGCTCGCCTGCCCGATGCCCCTCCGGGCACCCGTGGCATCAGCCTGTTCCTGGTACCCAAGCGCCTGTTGAACAGTGATGGTGAGGCCGCGGTCTCCAATGGCGTGCGCTGCACCCGTCTCGAGGAGAAGATGGGTATCCACGGTTCCGCAACCTGCGCGATGAGTTTCGAGGGGGCGCGAGGCTGGATGGTTGGCGAGCCCAATGCCGGCCTGCGCTGCATGTTCGTCATGATGAATCACGCCCGGCTCTGGGTGGGCTTGCAGGGTCTTGCGCAGGCCGAGCGCTCCAGGCAGGCCGCCCTGTCCTACGCGCGCGACCGGCGTCAGGGGCGTGCCGCCCGGGGCAACTCCGCCCGCGATCAGGCTGCGGACCAGATTATCGACCACCCCGACGTGCGCCGAATGCTCTTGACCCAGAAGGCCTTCGTGGAGGGATGCAGGGTCCTGACCTTCCTCGGCGGCCTGCAGATGGACAAGGCTCGCTACCATCCGGACGAGAAGGAACGTGCTCGCGCCGAGGACCTGCTGGCCATCCTCACTCCGATCGTCAAGGCCTTTGTCACCGACATGGCGATGGAGGTAACGAGCATCGGCATCCAGGTGCATGGGGGCTGTGGCTACGTTAGGGACACCGGCGTCGAGCAGTTTCTGCGCGACACTCGCATCGCCTGCATCTATGAAGGCACCAACGGGATTCAGGCCCTCGACCTGCTGGGCCGCAAGGTGCTGGGTTCGGGTGGGCAGATGGCCCGCCTGCTGGGTGGGCTCATCGGCGCTTTCTGCCAGAATCACGCTGGCTACGAGGAGATGACCGAGTTCGTGGCGCCGCTGGCCGGACTGCTCAAGGAATGGAGCGAGGCCACCGAGCAGGTGGCCGAGCGAGCGGCGCGCGATCCTGACGAGGTCAGCGCCTCTGCTGTGGACTACCTGCAGCTGACCGGCTACCTGTGCCTCGCCTGGTGTTGGGCGAAGATGGCGGCGGTGGCCATCGCCACGCTGCGTCAGGGTACCGACGAGCGTTCCTTCTACGAGGCCAAGATCGCCACCGCGCGTTTCTTCTACGCGCGGCTGCTGCCTCGCGCAGAGGCTCACCTTGACGCCCTTCAGTCGGGCGCCGGAACGGTGATGGCGCTGTCGGCAGAACAGCTGGGCTGAGCATGACCGACACCAGGGTGGCCCGGGCGCGCCGCCTCGTTCGGGCTCGCCGGGTGGTGGTCAAGGTCGGCTCTGCCTTGCTGGTGGATGCGGCCTCCGGCCGGCTCAATCGAACTTGGCTCGAAAGTCTCGCCGATGACCTGGCCGTCCTTGCCGGGCGTGGGCAGCAGGTGGTGGTCGTGTCCTCGGGAGCCATCGCCTTGGGAAGACGTCACCTGGGCCTGTCGGCAGGCCCGCTGCGGCTGGAGGAAAAACAGGCGGCAGCGGCCGTCGGACAGATCCGTTTGGCGCACGCCTGGAAGGAGGTCCTGGAGTCACGCGGCCTGGCGGTGGCCCAGGTGCTCCTGACCCTCGGCGATACCGAGCAGCGACGCCGATACCTCAATGCCCGCTCCACCCTGGGCACGCTGCTTGCACTCTCGGCCGTCCCGGTGATCAACGAGAACGACACGGTCGCCACCGCGGAGATCCGCTACGGTGACAACGACCGGTTGGCCGCGCGTGTGGCCCAGATGTTGACCGCTGACTGCACCGTGCTGCTGTCCGACGTAGCGGGCCTGTACACCGCAGACCCGGGTCAGGATCCCGCGGCGGTCCTGATCGAGGAAGTGCCGGCTATCGATGCCCGCATCATGGCCATGGCCGGTGCGAGCGCCTCTGGCATGGGCAGCGGCGGCATGACCACCAAGCTGGAGGCCGCTCGCATTGCGACAGCGGCCGGCTCGCACCTGTGCATTGCCTCAGGTCGCCGCGAGCACCCCTTGCGTGCCATCGAGGCGGGTGCCGAGTGCAGTTGGTTTCCCTCCAGTGGTCGGCCCGGTCGGCTGCGCAAGCAGTGGATCGCCGGGAGCCTGAAACCGGCGGGAGAGTTGCGGGTGGATGCGGGCGCCGCCGCGGCGCTCACCCGTGGCAAGAGTCTGCTGCCGGCCGGGGTGGTAGGGGTGACCGGCCGCTTCGATCGTGGCGATGCGGTGCGCGTGTTGGGCCCGGATGGGCGTGAACTCGCCCGTGGTCTTTGCGCCTACTCCAGCGACGATGCCCGCCGCATACTTGGTCACCGGACGGCCGAGCTGGAGGCCCTGCTCGGCTATCGAGGTCGGGACGAGATGATTCACCGCGACGACCTGACGCTCCTCGACGACCAGGTACGGGGGATGACGGATGAGCGATGAACTGGGCAGGCTGATGAACGAGCTCGGGCAGCGTGCGGTCGCAGCCGCGGCGGTGCTGGCCGGGGCTGACCGCCGCCTGCGTGACGCGGCCCTGCTGGCTGCGGCCGTTGAGTTGCGGGCTCAGAGCGTCGTGATCCTGGAGGCCAATGCGCTGGACCTGAGGGCTGCCGAGGCCGCAGGCGCTGCCGGCGCGATGCTGGACCGGCTGCGGCTGGATGGTGTTCGGGTCGAGGCCATGGCGGCAGGACTCGAGGTCATCGCCGGGCTGCCGGATCCGCTGGGGCGGATCCTCGAGGAGAAAAAGCGGCCCAATGGCCTCCGTATCCAGCGCGTCAGCGTGCCACTGGGCGTGATCGGCATCATCTACGAAAGTCGGCCCAATGTGACGGCCGATGCCGGGTCCCTGTGTCTCAAGTCGGGCAACGCGGTGATCCTTCGCGGGGGCAGCGAGGCCGTGCACTCCAACCGGGCTATCCACGCCTGCCTGGTTGCAGGACTCGTGGCGGCCGGCCTGCCGGCTGACTGTGTGCAGTGGGTGCCCACCCAGGATCGCGAGGCGGTCGGCTACCTGCTCAAGGGGATGACCGACTATCTTGACGTGATCGTGCCGCGTGGCGGCAAGGGCTTGATTTCCAGGGTCCGAGATGAAGCGCGAGTACCCGTGATCGGTCACCTCGACGGCAACTGCCATGTCTACGTCCACGCAGCGGCAGACGTGAACATGGCGCGCGAGATCGTGCTCAACTCCAAGCTGCGTCGTACCGGCATTTGCGGAGCGGCGGAGACGGTGCTGTTCGATCGCGCCGTGCTGGCGACCCATGCGGCGCCGATCGTCGGCGCCCTACTGGATGCCGGTTGCGAGGTGCGGGGCGACGAGGCCATCCAGGCGCTCGACCCGCGGGTGCAGGCGGCCACGGAGGATGACTGGTACACCGAGTACCTGGATGCCATCGTGGCCGCGCGTGCCGTAGACGGGGTCGAGGCGGCTATCGCCCATATCGGTCGCTACGGATCGGCGCACACGGAGTCGATCGTCACCACCGACCAGGCCGTCGCCGAGCACTTCCTGGCTGGAGTAGACAGCGCCATCGTGTTGCACAACGCCTCGACCCAGTTCGCCGATGGCGGCGAGTTCGGGATGGGTGCCGAGATCGGCATTTCAACCGACCGCTTTCACGCCAGAGGGCCGGTCGGCCTGGAACAGCTGGTCAGCTACAAGTACGTGGTACGTGGCGAGGGCCAGGTGCGACCGCGCTGAGCCCGCCGGCCAGCGAGTAGACCTCGCGCAGTCCGGCCTCGCGCATCGCCTCGGCCGCTGCGCGGCTGCGCAGGCCGCGACTGCAGACCAGCAGGTAACGGTGATCATTGCCCAACTCGGCCGGTCCGTCGGCGAGCAGCGCCTGCAGCGGCCAGTGACGATGCGCGACGGCAGGCAGCGGCGCTACCGCGACCTCCTGCGCCTCGCGCAGGTCGATGATCACGTAGCCCTGCCGTTCTGCGTCTTCCAGGGAGAGTGATAATTCGAGCATTGCGCCGGTCGTGACGGTTCCGGCAGGCTTGACCCGCACGCACTGCGCCGACCCGCACGCACCGTCGCGAGGCACTCGCAGGCGGCGCTGCGCCTGGCTGAGGAGATCGACCAAGAGCAGGTGGTCGACCAACTGGCCAGGCAGGTCGAGGAGGATCTTCATCACTTCCATGGCTTGCAGCGCGCCAAGGGTTGCAGGTACCGGTCCAAGCACCCCGGCCTCGGCGCAATTACCGACCAGTCCGTCGCGGGTGGCTTCCGGCCACAGGCAGCGCAGGCAGGATGCGCTCAGGTCGGGCCTGGCAACCTGCAGCTGGCCCTCGTACTGGTGAATGCTTGCCAGCACCGCGGGCCTGCCGGCGCGGACCGCCGCATCGTTGACCAGGAACTTGGTTCGGAAGTTATCGCTGCAGTCCACCACTACCTCTGCCAGCGCGACCAGGGCATCGGCATTCGTCTCCTCGAAGCGCTGACAGTGGGCCTCGACCCTCAGCGTCGGGTTCATCGCCAGCAGCCTCTCGCGAGCGGCCTCGGCCTTGGGGCGGCCCATGTCTGCGGGCGTATAGAGATGCTGGCGGTGCAGGTTACTGGCCTCCACCTGGTCGCCATCCACGACGTGCAGGGTCCCGACCCCCGCTGCTGCCAGGCAGGCGAGCACCGGGCAGCCCAGCCCACCTGCGCCGACCACCAGCACCGAAGCCGCGGCCAGGCGACGCTGTCCGGCCTCGCCGACCTCGCGCAGGGCGACCTGCCGCGAGTAGTCCGGAAAGCTGCTCGGGGCCGGGTCAGCCTGGTGTCCGTGCCCATGAGCATGCTCATGCCCTGGATTCGCGCAGCGCTCGCAGTTCACCCAGCCCGAATCGCCATCCTCATAGTGTTCCTTCTTCCAGATCGGCAGGCGGTGCTTGACCTCGTCGATGATGTAGCGGCAGGCCGCGAAGGCCTCGGCCCGATGCTCGCTGGCCGCACCCACCCAGACGGCGAGGTCGCCGAGGGCGAGGGCACCGACCCGGTGCACGCATCGCGCATCGACCAGACGAAAGCGGGTAATGGCCTCCTCGATGATGCGGTTGCCTTCCCGGACTCCCAGTTCCTCGAAGGCTTGATAGTCGAGCTGTTGGACCGCACGGCCCTCGTTACGGTTGCGCACCCAGCCTTCGAAGGTGGCAAAGCCACCGGCTGCAGGATGGGCCATTTCCCTGGCGAGGGCGTCACGCTTGAGTGCGACCTCGCTGAAGTGGAACCGGTTCATCCCCCGGCCACCGGCGGGATGAAGACCACTTCGTCGCCGGTCGACAGTGCGTAAGACCAAGCGACGAAATCGCCGTTGACCGCGACCCGCAGTTGCCCAGCCTGAAGCCTGAAGCCGTGCCGTGCTGCGAGTTCCGAGTACAAGGCCCGGAGGTCGGCGGTGGCGGTCTCGACCTCTTCCTCCTGACAGCCCGCCTGCTCCCTGAAGAGGGCGTAATACCTGATGCGCACGCGCTTCATCCAGCCTCCGGCGTGCGAGTGAAGTCGGCCTTGCCGCCGGTTTTTTCCAAAAGCCTGACCTCGCCGATGACGAGTTCGTGAGACAGCGCCTTGCACATGTCATAGACGGTGAGGGCCGCCACGGAGGCCCCGGTCAGCGCTTCCATTTCCACTCCGGTGCGCCCGTGCAGGGCCACCCTGCAGGTGATCCGGATCACGTCGTCTTCTCCGCAATCGCAGCGTAACTCGCAACGCTCCAGGGCGAGCGGATGACAGAAGGGGATCAACTCATGGGTGCGCTTGGCGGCCAGGGTGCCCGCCACGATGGCGGTGGCAAATACGGGTCCCTTCGCGGTGACGAAACCGGCCTGGCGAAGGATGGTGGCCACCTCCGCTGGTAGCCGTACCGTGGCCTCGGCCAGCGCACTCCTGAGCGTCACCGCCTTGGCCCCCACGTCCACCATGGTGGGCTGGCCATGCTCATCGATGTGTGACAACGACTCAGCCACCGATGTAGAACATCTCGACGCGTTCTTCGCCACGCTCGCGGCCCTTCACCGCACGCAGTTCACTGTAACGGTCCTCCCGTGCAGACCAGGTCGCACGGATGCGTTCCAGCAGCGCCGCATCGTCTGCGCCGGCCCGCAGCAACCCGCGCAGGTCCTGGCCGGTGCGGGCGAACAGGCAGGTGTAGAGGACACCCTCCGAGGACAGCCTGGCGCGGTTGCATGCGCCGCAGAAGGGCTGCGACACCGAGGAGATGAAGCCGACCTCGCCGGCCCCGTC
>JAURMS010000056.1 GCA_030830595.1 Gammaproteobacteria bacterium
CCGAGCCCGAGGGGCTGCCACCGGTGCTGCCGCTCAGGGAGTGTCAGGCACCGCAGGCGGGTCGACCCACGGCGCTTTTGATCACTGATGAGGACTGTTGCGTGGAGGACTTCGACCTGGTCGCCCTCGATCTCCGCGCCTGTGCCACGCTGGCCGCAAGCCACCTACGCTCCGATGAACCGGTAGCAGAGGCCATTGTGCAATTCGAGGCGCAGGCTCTGGCGGATGCCGCCTCGCGGGTGGGGCAAGCGGCAGAGGCCCTGCGCGCAGAACACCCTAAGCATCTCGCCGACTGGGTGGCCGATGCTGGCGCGACCCAGTTGGTCACGCCCTACGTGACGCGCGGTCCTCTTTACGACTGGCTGCAAGAGGCCAAGCCCCTCCTGGATGCGCGCGGCATCCTGCTGGCCGAGTGGCGCCGCGAATGGGATGCGGCCATCTGGCCCTACGCGACGGCGGGGTTCTTCAAGGTGAAGCAGCGGATTCCGGACCTCCTGGAGCGGATGCTACCCACATGATGCCGGTCGCCATTATCGGCGCGGGCATCGCGGGACTCGCCTGTGCGCGTCGCCTCGCCGAGTCCGGCGTGCACGCAGTGCTGTTCGACAAGGCTCGCGGCGTCGGTGGCAGGGTGGCGACCCGGCGAGCCGAGGGCCTGCAGTTCGACCATGGCGCGCAGTACGTCACGGCTCGCGACCGCGAGTTTGCGACGCTGCTCGGTACGCTGGAGAAGCAGGGCGCTGTGGGCGCATGGCAGGACGGCGGCGGGCCCGGCCGCTGGGTGGGCGTGCCGGGCATGTCCGCACTTCCCAAGGCATTGGGTGTCGGCCTCGACGTGAGGCTGAACCAGACGGTGACGGCCTTGATCCGGCAGAGTGACTGCTGGCAATTGCAGTTGGCAGGCACCACCGTAGAAGCCGCCCGGGTGATCGTGACCGTGCCGGCGCCTCAGGCGCTGTCGCTCCTCGGGGAGTCGCATCCGCTCTCTGCCGCCTTGCGGTCTGTCGCCATGGCGCCCTGCCTGACCCTGATGGCGGCAACCAGGCAGGGCGCGGCGCCATTCACCGTGCGCGAAGATCCGGCAGCACCGCTCGCGTGGATCGCATGCAATTCAAGCAAGCCGGGACGGGCAGGGGGCGCGATCGAGACCTGGGTGGCCCAGGCTGGGCCGGATTTCAGCACCGAGCACCTGGAGCAAGATCCCAAGGCCATCGCCGACCTGATGCTGTCGCTGCTCTGTGAGGAACTGGGCGTGGGCTTGGACGCTGTTACTTATGCGGCCGTGCACCGCTGGCGCTATGCCCGGGTCACCTCGCCGCTGGGTCAGCCGTTTCTTCGCAGCGACGATGCCACCTTATTCCTCGGGGGTGACTGGTGCCTTGGGGCGAGGGTGGAGGCTGCCTGGACCAGCGGCATCGCCATGGCCGAGGAGTGGCTGGCGCTGCGGTGAGCGTCAACGGATGAGCGACATGCCGGCATGCCGGGCGGCTGCCTCGTCGAAAGTCATGGTCTGGTCGCAGCCCACGGCGGCAGCGGTTCGCTCGATCAGGCAATCTGCAAAATCCGCCTTGCCGGTTTCAAAGACCCTGAGAGCCCGTAGCACCTGATCCGCGCGATCCACGATGATCTGTTTGGTCCGCAGCAGGATGTCGAAGGCCTCACTGACCTGAGGATGGCTGAGCCCGTAGCAGGCGGTCAGGACCCAGTAGAGTTCTACGACTGAGACCAGGCTGATGAACCCCGGGTGGTCTGCACTAAGGGATTCGATCAGGGTACTGGCCTTGGGGGATTGCTTCGGATCGTCCTGCATGATGTAGCGGACGAGCACGTTGGTGTCGAGGCCGATCATCCGGCCGTGGCGCCACGCCTGGCGATGGCCCTGTTCATCTCCTCGACCGACACGGTTTTGGGCGACTTGCCGAACATCCCCTTGAGTTCCCGGACGTTCCGGGTGGCGGCCACGAATTCGTAGCGCGCCGGGCCAATCTGGACGAACTCCACCCTGTCTCCCGCGTCCACCTTGAGGGTCTGACGAACGTCCGCGGGTATGGTGATCTGTCCCTTGCTGGTGAGCGTGGCCGTTGGCATGGTGGGTCTCCTATTCCTTACTTTAATGTAAGGAGCATGGTGCTTCAAGGGCGTCAACCGTCTTCCAGTAAAATCTCGCCCGTCTACCCAAAAAAAGGGAAACCATGACCACCAACCGCGAACTCTGGGCCCGTAGGGAAGCTGCCATCCCCCGCGGCGTGTCGTCCATGCACCAGCGCTTCCTGGTCCGTGGCCAGAATGCCGAGCTGTTCGATGCCGAAGGACGACGCTATATCGACCTGGCCAGCGGCATCGCCGTCTGCAACACCGGGCACTCCAACCCACGGGTACTGGCTGCCGTCCAGCGCCAGCTGGAGCAGTTCTCCCATTGTTCGTATCAGGTCACGCCCTACGAGTCCTACGTCGCGCTGGCCGAGCAGCTGAACGCCATTGCCCCGATCCAGGGCCCGGCCAAGACGATCTTCCTGACCACCGGTGCCGAGGCGCTGGAGAATGCGGTCAAGATCGCCCGCGCGCACACGGGTCGGCGCGGCGTCATCACCTTCCAGGGTGGTTACCACGGCCGCACGCTGCTGACCCTGGCCATGACCGGCAAGGTGCTGCCCTACAAGACCAAGTTCGGGCCCCTGCCTGGCGAGGTGTTCCACACCCGATTCCCGATTCCCTACCACGGCTTTTCCGATGAGCAGGCCATCGAATCGTTGAAGTCGGTGTTCGCTGCCTCGATCGAGCCTTCTGCCGTGGCGGCCATCGTGCTCGAGCCGGTACTTGGGGGGGGCGGGTTTTACACGGCGTCCTGGGGCTTCTTCAAGGCCCTTCGGGAGCTCTGCGACCAGCACGGCATCCTGCTGATTGCCGATGAGGTCCAGTCGGGTTTTGCCCGCACCGGGCGCATGCTTGCCTGTGACTGGATACGTGAAGCCAATGGCGCCACGCCCGATCTCATCACCGTTGCCAAGGCCATGGCCGGCGGTTTTCCGATTGCAGGCGTGATCGGCCGGGCGGAAGTCATGGACGCGCCCGACCCGGGTGGGCTGGGCGGAACCTACGGCGGCTCACCGCTGGGCTGCGTCGCGGGGCTCGAGGTGCTGAAGATCATCCGTGAAGACCAGCTCTGCGAGCGGGCCGTGACCATCGGCAACGCGATCAAGTCGCGCATGCGGGCCCTGCAGGCTGCGGGGCTTTCATTCATCGGCGACGTGCGCGGGCCCGGGGCGATGGTGGCGATCGAGATCGTAAAGGACGGGGATGCCAACCGGCCGGACCCGGAGCGGACTCGTGCGATCGTGCTGGCCGCTGCGGAGGCCGGGCTGATCATGTTGTCCTGCGGGTTGCGTGGCAACGTGGTGCGTTTCCTGCCAGCCCTCACGGCCTCGGACGCTCTCATCGCCGAGGCGTTGGACACGCTCGAGGGCGTGCTGAAGGTTGCCGGACGATGAGGCAGCTGCAGCGGGTCATTCCTGCCAGCCGTACCTCGGACGGGGCCGGCGTCAGCCTGTATCGGAGCCTCGGGCAGAACCCGCACACCCGGCTCGACCCGTTCCTGATGCTCGATGAGTTCGGCAGCGACCGCCCCGATGAGTACATCGCGGGCTTTCCGCCGCATCCACACCGTGGCTTCGAGACGGTCACCTACATGCTCGAGGGGCACATGCTTCACGAGGACCACCTCGGCAATCGTGGGGACCTGAAGTCCGGCGGGGTGCAGTGGATGACCGCGGGGCGCGGCATCATCCACTCCGAGATGCCGCAGCAGGAGTCCGGCCTGATGCGCGGGTTTCAGCTGTGGATCAACCTGCCGGCGGCCGAGAAGATGAAGCCAGCCGGCTATCGCGACATCGATGCCAGCGAGTTGCCCGAGGCCACTTTCGAGGACGGCATCTGGGTGAAGGTGGTGGCGGGCATGGTGGAGCGCGAGGGCCGGAGCCTGTCCGGGCCGATTCAGGGGCTGACCACCGATCCGCTGTTCATGGACATTCGCCTGCCTGCCGGCAAGCGCTTCGAACAGCCGATGAAGGCCGGGCACCAGGCGTATCTCTATGTGTTCGAGGGGGAGCTGTCTGCCAGCGCAGGCACTTCCCTCGAGCGGGCCCTGCCGGCGCGTCACGGCGGTTGCCTGGGGGGAGAGGGGCCGGTGGTGGTCGAGGCGGGAGAGTCCGGAGCACGATTCCTGCTGCTGGCCGCACGTCCGTTAGGGGAGCCGATCGTCCAGTACGGCCCCTTCGTGATGAATACCCGCGCCGAGATCGAGCAGGCGGTGGCGGACTACCAGGCGGGCAGGCTGACAGGGTAAGGCGCTAAGCCGTCTTTTTCCGTGACGCTTTTGCCGGCATCGGCGCACAGAACACCCCGTGCAGGGCACCCATGACTTCGGCGGCCCCGCCATCGGCCAGGCGGTAGTAGATCGTCTGGGCTTCTCTGCGGGTGGTGACCACGCCGGCTTCGCGCAGCACGGACAGGTGCTGCGAGAGTGCAGACTGGCTGAGCGGCACCATTTCGTTGAGCTCCCCCACCGAGCGCTCGCCTTGGGCCAGCGCGCACAGCACCAGCAGTCGGCTTTCGTTAGCCATGGACTTCAACAGCAGCGCCGCATCGTGCGCATGCTGACGCATTTCCTCTGCGGGGTCCGGCTTGGCAGTGGAACGGGCGGCGGCCTTCGGCATGGGGTCTCTCAGCGTTTCAGTCCCGGTGCAGTGATCGGCGCACCTTTCGACTCCTGGGCCAGGTAAGTCGTGAGCGCGATCAGCAGGTCGGAATTGTACGCCACAGGCGGCAGGCGCTGCTGCCGCAGGCAGTCGGACAGCCGATGCTGCATGGAGCGGACGGTACCCTGAGACACCCGATAGGCCGGCCAGGAGGGGTAGGTCTCGGCCGCACCGCCCGGCTTGGCCAGGTTCGGCAGCGTTTGCAGACTGATGCGCAGGCCGTCCTGGCTGTGGCAGGTCACGCAGCCGAAGTCATGCGGGCCGCTGCGGAAGTAGAAGAAGTCCTTGCCCATGGCGTAGGCGGCCTGCTCTGCCGGGTGGTCGGACGGGGCGTTCATGGCCACGCCCTGGGACTGCTCGACCAGGAAGGTGACTAGCGCTTCCATGTCGCTGTCCTCGCCGGTCACGGAAAAATGCCCGGCCTCGGCCTGCTCGCGGGTCATGCCCTGCAGGGTCATACGACAGGTAACGATGCGCGATTCAAGGTCCTCGACCTTGCCGCTGTCCTCGAAATAGCGGGGCAGTTGGGCGTAGG
>JAURMS010000057.1 GCA_030830595.1 Gammaproteobacteria bacterium
CTGTGTCCATCGCGCGCTCGATGAACTTGAGCGGGTCGAGGCGACCCGGGTGCGCGTCGGTGCGGGCGTGCCCTGCGCGAAACTGGCCCGGCAGGCCGCTCGCTGGGGCCTCGTCCCGGCCGCCTTCTTTGCCGGCATTCCCGGCACAGTGGGCGGGGCGCTGGCGATGAATGCCGGCGCCTGGGGCGGTGAGACCTGGTCGCGGGTGCTGGAAGTCGAGACCATCGATCGCAGCGGGGCCCTGCATCGCCGCAACGCCTCGGAATATCGCGCGGGCTATCGCTCGGTGCAGGCACCGGCGAGCGGCGAATGGTTCGTCGGGGCGACGCTTGGCTTCGAGCGTGCCGAGGAACACGGCGTCGAATCCATTCGTGACCTGCTGGCCCGGCGGGTGGCCAGCCAGCCGATCGGTGCCTGGAGCTGCGGGTCGGTGTTCACGAACCCGCCTAATGATCATGCCGCTCGGCTGATCGAGGCCGCCGGATTGAAAGGCTTCCGGATCGGTGGGGCCGAGGTCTCGGTCAAGCACGCCAATTTCATCATCAACCGGGGCACGGCCACGGCGAGCGACCTCGAGGCGCTGATCGCGCATGTCCGCAAGGTCGTTCGCGAGGTGCACGGCGTGACGCTCGAGACCGAGGTGCGGACCCTGGGGGAGGCCGCATGAGTCGGCTCGCGCTCACCGGGCATGAATTCCGGCGGGTTGAGGATCCCGCCGCGTTTGGCAAGGTGGCCGTGCTATTCGGCGGCCACTCCAGCGAGCGGGAAGTGTCGCTCATGAGCGGGCGGGCCGTTCTCGAGGCCCTGCAGTCGCGCGGCGTGAACGCAGAAGGCGTCGACCCGTCGCAGTCGGCTGTCGGTGAACTCCCCGGCGCCGGCTTCGACCGGGCCTGGATCGCGCTGCACGGCCCCGGTGGTGAAGACGGCGCGCTGCAGGGTGCGCTTGAGTGGCTGGGCCTGCCCTACACCGGCAGCGGCGTGCTGGGTTCCGCCGTCGGCATGGACAAGCTGCGGACCAAGCAACTTGCGATGGCCTGCGGGGTGGCTACGCCCGATTACCGGGTCGTGACTTCGCTGGCCGATTGCGAGGCCGCCGCCCGTGAACTGGGCCTGCCGCTTGCCATCAAGCCCGCCAGTCAGGGCTCCAGCGTGGGCATGTCGCGGGTCGAGGAGTTTGCGCAGCTGGCGGGTGCCTGGGTATCCGCCTCCACCCATGATCCGGTGGTGATCGCCGAGCCGTGGATCCGTGGCGAGGAACTGACCGTGCCGATCCTGCAGGGCGAGGCCCTGCCGGCGATCCGCATCGAGACCCCGCGGGCCTTCTATGACTACGAGGCCAAGTACTTTGCCGACGACACCCGCTACCACATCCCCTGCGGGCTCGGTGCGCAGGTGGAGGCGAAGGTCGCCGCGGCGGCGCTTGCCGCCTTCCGCGCCATCGGTGCGCAGGGCTGGGGCCGGGTCGACTTCATGCTTGGGGCGGGCGCCGTGCCGCTGCTGCTCGAGGTCAACACGGTGCCGGGCATGACCAGCCATAGCCTGGTGCCCATGGCGGCCAAGGCGCGGGGCATCGATTTCCCCGAACTGTGCTGGCGGGTGCTGGAGACCAGCTTCGCCCGGGAGGATCGGCCATGAACCTCGGCCGCTTCGGCCTGCGTCGCGCCAACCGTCGGCGCCGCAAGGCCGACGAGGCCAGTTTCGTGATGCCGCCACTGGACTGGCGTCGGCTGGCAGGGGCGGGCGCCGCGCTGACGCTGGTGGCCGGACTTGCCTGGTGGCTGACCGATGCGCTCGACCAGCCGGTGCGTAAGATCGTGGTGACAGGCAACTTCCAGCGCGTGGCCGCCGTGGAGGTCGAGCAGGTCCTGCGCAACACCCTGGCAGGTGGCTTCCTGAGCGCAAACCTGGGTGAGCTTAGGAGTGCCGTCGAGTCCCTGACCTGGGTCGATCGCGCGCGTCTGCAGCGACGCTGGCCGGACACGCTGGCGGTGGAAGTCATCGAGCAGCAGGTGGCGGCCCGCTGGGGAGAGGACAGCGTAGTCAACACCCGCGGCGAGCTGTTCGTCTCCGGGCTGGCACTCATGCCGGCCGAGTTGCCGAGGTTGAACGGGCCGGAGGGCAGCGAAGGGCTGGTTGCACAGCGCTACCTCGCCATCCAGGAGCGCCTCGGTCATCAGGGTCTCAGGCTCAAGACGCTGACCCTGGACGAGCGGGGTGCCTGGGAAATGGAACTGACCAACGGCGTGCTGGTTCGGCTGGGACGCAACCAGGTCGACCAGCGCACCGAGCGCTTCATCCGCGTGGCCTCGCAGGTGATCGCAGGGCGGGCCGCCGAGGTCTCCCACGTGGACATGCGTTATTCGAACGGATTTTCCATCGGCTGGCGCAATGGCGCAGGCGCAGCGGTGGTCACCCAGGCGGAGGACCCGGATACAGATGCCTAAGCGGACGGATCGCAGCCTCATCGTCGGCCTCGATATCGGCACCTCGAAGGTGGTGGCGATGGTCGGCGAGTTGCACCCCGATGGCAGCCTCGAGGTGATCGGCCTCGGCTCCCATCCCTCGCGCGGCTTGAAGAAAGGAGTGGTGGTCAACATCGACTCCACCGTGCAGTCCATCCAGCGCGCGGTCGAGGAGGCCGAGCTGATGGCCGACGTGGAAATCCGTTCAGTGTTCGCCGGGATCGCCGGCAGCCACGTCCGCAGCCTCAACTCGCATGGCATCGTCGCCATCAAGGACAAGGAGGTGGCCAAGAGCGACGTGACCCGGGTCATGGACGCGGCCCAGGCGGTGGCCATCCCGGCGGACCAGAAGATCCTGCACGTGCTGCCCCAGGAATTCATCATCGACGGGCAGGAGGGCATCCGCGAGCCGGTCGGCATGGCGGGGGTGCGGCTGGAGGCCCGGGTGCACATCGTCACCGGGGCCGAGAGCGCCGCACAGAACATCGTCAAGTGCGTGCAGCGGTGCGGGCTCGAGGTCGAGGACATCGTGCTCGAGCAGGTGGCCTCCAGTTTCAGCGTGCTGGCCGAGGATGAAAAGGAATTGGGTGCCTGCCTCGTGGATATCGGCGGGGGCACCACGGACATCGCCGTCTTCGCCGGTGGCGCCATTCGTCATACCGCGGTGATCCCGATTGCCGGCGACCAGGTGACCAACGACATTGCGGTCTCGATGCGCACCCCGAGCCCGGCAGCGGAGGAGATCAAGATCCGCTACGCCTGCGCGCTGTCCCAGCTGGCCAACCCCGACGAGACCATCGAGGTGCCAAGCGTAGGGGATCGGCCGCCGAGACGACTCGCCCGCCAGACGCTCGCCGAGGTGGTGGAGCCACGCTACGAAGAGCTGTTCACGCTGGTGCGCGACGAACTGCGCCGCTCCGGTTACGAGGAACAGATCGCGGCCGGTGTGGTGCTGACCGGCGGCAGCGCCAAGATGGAAGGCGCAGTCGAGCTGGCCGAGGAAATCTTCCACATGCCGGTGCGCCTGGGCGTGCCCGCGGGCGTCACCGGCCTGGTCGAGGTCGTGCGCAATCCCATCCATGCCACCGGCACTGGCCTGCTGCTGTACGGGCGCGAATCTGCGTCCCGGCCGGCCCAGCGCCCGGTGGGGCAGGGCGTGCGGACGCTGACGGAACGGATGAAGGGTTGGTTTCAGGGTTATTTCTGAGTCTTTGGTTTTTGTCTTCAAGCCGAGGAGGCGAGTCATGTTTGAACTAATGGATACCTATAGCCAGACGGCTGTGATCAAGGTGATCGGCGTGGGTGGCGGCGGCGGCAACGCGGTCTCACATATGGCCGATTCGGGCATCGACGGCGTGGAGTTCATCTGCGTCAACACCGACGCGCAGGCGCTCAAGCACTCCCGGGTGAAGTCCAGCCTGCAGATCGGCTGCAACGTGACCAAGGGCCTCGGCGCCGGCGCCAATCCCGAGGTGGGTCGGCAGGCGGCAAAGGAAGACCGTGACCGCAA
>JAURMS010000058.1 GCA_030830595.1 Gammaproteobacteria bacterium
GCGCAACCAGCGCCGGGTGGCAGATCTTATGATCGAGCGGATCAACCCCTCGCTCACCGCGGCCGGACGGCGCCGGATCATGGATGGGATCCGTTCTGAGCTCACCCTCGCCTGGCAGACCGAGGAACATTCACGCGACCGCCTGACCGTGGCGGATGAGCGCGAACATGTCCTCTTCTATCTCTCCGAGGTCATCTATCGGGTCGTCCCCGCCGTGCACGAAGAGGTGGCGTTCTGGATGGAGCAGGTATTCGGCCTGCCCACCCGGCCGGAAGACATCCCCTGCCTGCTGCGTTTCGGCAGCTGGGTGGGGGGCAACATGGAGAGCAACACCGAGGTCCACGCCAAGGCGATTCGCGAGACCCTGCTCCGCCAGCAGCAGGTCATCATCTCCAACTACTTCGAGGAGTGCCTGGCGCTCGCCGATCGCCTGTCGCAAAGCGCCAGTCGCGTGCGGATCGACCGCGAGCTGGAGCTGCGCATCGGTGAGTACTCCGACCTGTTGCCGGCCACGCGCTCCTCGGCGCCTGCCCGTCATGATCGGATGCCCTACCGGATCTTCCTCAACCAGCTCGCCGAGCGGCTGCGCGCTGCCTACGACGGCAGGGCGGGTGGCTACAACGCTGCGGAGGAGTTCATCCAGGACCTCTCGCTGGCAGAGCGCAGCCTCGCGCGGCACGGCGGACGGCACGCCGGCCAGGTCGAGGTGCAGCGATTGTTGCGCCGGGCCCGGACCTTCGGCTTCCACCTTGCGACGCTGGACCTGCGCCAGCGCGCGGAGGTCCATCACGAAGTGGTTGCCCAGGGCATGGGCCAAAGCGCCTGGCAGTCGCGTGACCGGGCCGAGCGACTGAAGCTGCTGTCGGAGTGCATCCGGGTCGACCGCGGGCCGGTCACCGAACTCGGCGCGCTGGGTCGGCGGACCCTGGCGGTGTTCGAGGCGATCAACCATTGCCGGGCTCGGCATGGTTCGCGGGCCATCGGTGATTACCTGGTGGGCGAGGCTGCCGGGGCCGATGACCTGCTGGCCGTCCTGCTGCTGGGGCGCTGGGCGGGCTGCGTCGATCGCGGCACCGGCGAGGTAGCCATCGACGTGGTGCCCGTGCTCGACAGCCATGCCACGCTGAATGCGGCGGGCGACCTGCTCGGCCGACTGGCCGAGTCCGAGGTCTATCATCGCCACCTGGCGTCCCGCGACAATCGCCAGACCGTGCTCCTGGGATATTCAGAGACCAACAAGGAGGCGGGTATCGCCGATGCCCGCTACGCGGTCTATCAGGCCCAGCGTACCCTGGTGGAGGCAGCGCGCCGGACGGGTGTGCAGCTGCAGGTTTTCCACGGTCGTGGCGGTACGCCGAGCCGCGGCGGTGGGCCGATCGAGTTCCTGGTCCAGAGTGCGCCGCGTGGCGCCGTGCGTGGCGTGCTGCGGGCCACTGAACAGGGCGAGGTCATCAACCACAACTACGGGCTGGACGTGCTCGCCGCGCGCACGTTCGAGCAGGCCGTTCATGCGCTGTTGCTGGCCCGGGCCCGTGTGGGGCAGGAGACCGGACCCGGGGTCGGGCACTACCGCGAGGTCATGGAACGGGTGGCCGAGGCTTCGCGGGACGCTTACCGGAGCCTGGTGTTCGAGACGCCGGCCCTGTACGACTACTTCTGCGCGGTGACGCCGATCGACGTCATCGAGCGCATGCAACTCGGCTCCCGGGACATGTATCGCAACGGCGTGCGGGACGTGGCCAGCCTGCGAGCCAGCCAGTGGGTCTTCGCCTGGACCCAGAGCCGACATACGCTGTCCGGGTGGTATGGAGTCGGCAGCGGCCTGGAGCAGGCCGCCAGGGCGCTGGGCCCGGAGCGGCTCAGCGAGGCGTGGCGGGACTGGCCCTTTTTTCATCACTTGCTGGGCGACGTGGAAAAACAGCTGGCGAGGACCGACTTTGAAATCGCGGAGCGCTACGACGAGCTGGCGGGTGGGCAGCACGAGGAGATCATCAGGCGGATCCGGGCCGAGTACGAACTGGCCTGCCGCTGGATCACCTGGGTGAAGGGCGAGGTCGACCTGCTCGATGATGAACCGCGCATGCAGCGATCAATTGTCCTGCGTTCGCCCTACCTTGATCCGCTGCATTTCATGCAGGTGGACCTGTTGCGGCGGTGGCGCGGCGGCGGCAGGGAAGACCAGCAGCTGTTCGGCTCCCTGGTGGCCAGCATCACAGGCATCGCCCAGGGCCTGCAGGCGACAGGCTGATCAGGCATGCAGCAGGCAAGACAACTCGATTCCTACAGGAAGCACTGGGCCCACCGCTTCGGTACCGCGCCCTTCCTGCCGATGTGCCGCGAAGAGATGGATGCGCTGGGCTGGGACAGTTGCGACGTCATCATCGTCACCGGCGATGCCTACGTGGATCACCCCAGCTTCGGCATGGCGATCATCGGCCGGGTGCTCGAGGCCCAGGGTTTCAGGGTGGGCATCATCGCCCAGCCCGACTGGCGCGATCCCGAGGCCTTCGCTGCGCTCGGCCGGCCCAACCTGTTCATGGGCCTCACCGCCGGCAACATGGACTCGATGGTCAA
>JAURMS010000059.1 GCA_030830595.1 Gammaproteobacteria bacterium
AGGCCGGCTACACGGCCTATACGGAAGGTTGGGGCCTCCACAGTGAGCGGGTGCCTCGGGGAAACGGGTTTTACCAGGATCCCTATTCCGACCTCGGTCGGCTGACGCTGGAGCTGATCCGCGCCGTGCGCCTGGTCGTGGACACGGGCCTGCACGCCAAGCGCTGGACGCGTGAACAGGTGATCCAGTATCACCTCGACAATACGCCCCTGCCGGAAGGCTCCGTGGTGCGGGCCACAGAGCGCTACATCGTTACACCGGGTCAGGCCACTGCCTACATGATCGGGCAGCTCAAGCTGCTCGAGCTGCGCAAGCGTGCCACCGATGCGCTCGGCGAGGCCTTCGACGTGCGCGATTTTCATGAGCGAGTGCTCGAGTCCGGCCCGGTGCCCCTGGACGTCCTCGAGCGGCGTATCGACGAATGGATCGCCTCGGCCTCAAGATAGCGCCCCATGTCCATCGCCAGGGTAGATCGTCGCTTCGAGGCCAGGCTGGCCTCGCTGGTCAACAGCGGCCAGCGAGCGCCGCTGTCCGGCGGTCGTAAGGGTGTTGAAAAGGAGTCCATGCGGGTCACTCCCGACGGGGCCATTGCGCACAGCCCTCACCCAGCGGCGCTGGGCTCGGCGCTGACCTCCTCCGGCATCACCACCGATTATTCGGAAGCCCTGATCGAGTTGATCTCGCCCGCCTTTGCTACGACCGCAGAACTTCTCGAGCACCTGTATGACATCCACCGGTTCGTCTACCTCAACCTGGGTGAGGAGCTGCTGTGGGCCGCGAGCATGCCCGGCCCCATCGCCGGCGAGCAGGACATTCCCATCGCACGCTACGGCAGTTCCAACGTCGGACGCATGAAGCACGTGTATCGCGTGGGCCTTGGCTTGCGCTATGGCAGGCTGATGCAGGCCATTGCCGGAGTGCACTTCAATTACTCTTTTCCGGCCGAGGCCTGGGGACCGCTGGGCGAGGCCTTGCGGACCCGGCTGGTCGGGCAGCACCTCGTGGACGACGCCTACTTCGCCCTGCTGCGCAACTATCGGCGACACGGTTGGTTGGTGCTCTATTTGTTTGGGGCTTCCCCCGCAGTCTGCGCGGATTTTCTGCTCGGCAGGCCGGCTCCGGACTGGCTCAAGCCACTCGGCCGCAACACCCTGTACGCAAGGGATGCCACCTCCCTGCGAATGAGCGAGCTGGGCTATCGCAACAAGAGCCAGGCTGGCGTCTCGGTGTCGGTCAATTCCCTCGATGAGTACGTCCGCGACCTGTCTGGCCTGATCTCCATGCCAAGCCCCGAGTTTGCCCGGCTCGGCGTCACGGTCGATGGTGCATGGCAGCAGCTCAGCGCCAACCTCCTGCAGATCGAGAACGAGTACTACAGCTTCATTCGTCCCAAGCGCACCACCCGTCCCGGCGAGCGCCCGACCCGTGCGCTGGCCCGGGCTGGAGTGGAGTACGTCGAGATGCGCTCACTGGATGTGGGCGTGTTCGATCCGGCAGGGATCGATGAACACAAGATGCGTTTTCTGGAGGCCTTTGCCGCGCTGTGCCTGCTGAAGGACAGCCCGCTCATTGCCCGAAGTGACGAGCAGGCACTCGATGCCAACCATGTGCGAGTGGCGCGGCAGGGCAGGGAGCCTGGCCTGCAACTCGACTGGGAGGGCAGCGCCGTAGGCCTTCGCGAGTGGGCCGGCCAATTGCTCGAGGAAATGCGTGGCCTGTGCGAACTGCTCGACCAGGGTGAGCCCGATGCGCCCTACACCCGAGCGCTCACCCTTCAGGAGGCCAAGCTGGCCGATCCTGCAGCCATGCCCTCAGCCCAGGTACTGGCGGCTCTTGAGGAGCACGGTGGCGATTTCACGGCTTTCGGGCTGGCCCAGTCTGCGGCCCATCGGGACCATTTCCGCCACCTGGGCCCGCCGCCCGTCGAGCGCCTGGAGGCCTTTGCGGCCGAGGCCGCCGAGTCCCACCTCGAGCAGGCCAGGATCGAGGCCGCTGATACCGAGCCCTTCAGCCAGTTCGTGGCGAACTGGTTCGCGGACTGAACCGGCCGGGACTCAGTCGGCTACGAACACACGTCGACAGTCGTCGCGCACTTCCCGGATGGGGTGGCGGTACAGCCTGCTCAGCGCTGCCTCGTTGAGTGCCGTAGCGCTGTCGTCGAGGCTCCAGCCACCGGCTCCGTCCAGCATGAGCACCGTATCCGCGTAGCGCGCCGCCAGGGTCGGGTCATGGAGGCTGGCGATCACCGCGCAACCCTGTCGAGTCCGCTCGCGAAAGAACTCCATCACCGCTACCTGGTGCCCCGGGTCCAGCGCGTTCACGGGTTCATCGAGGATGGATACCGGGGTGTCTTGCGCGATCACGGTGGCGATCGACAGACGCTGGCGCTCGCCACCGGACAGACTGCTGACCTGGCGATCAGCAAGGTCGGCGAGCTGCATCACCTCCATGGCCCGCAGGGCGGCAGCGCGGTCGGCTTCCGTCTCCTGGCCGGCCAGGCCGAGGTGCGCGTAGCGACCGCCCAGAACGGATTCGAATACGGTGGCCGGGAAGGTCTCGCCCGGGTCCTGCAGCAGCATGCCGATGTGGCGCGCGCGCTGGCGCACGGGCCAATCGGCCATGGGCCTGCCCTCCAGGAGCACCTGACCCGATCCGGGACCACGCAGGCCGGCCAGGGTGAGCAGGGTGAGGGTCTTGCCGGTACCGTTGCGACCCAGTACCGCCAGCAGCTGGCCGGGCTCGAGGCTCAGTTCGAGTTGCCTGACGATTTCACGGCCGCCCGCAACCACGCCGAGGCAGCGACACTCAAGGCGCGTCAGGGCTGCAGCCGATGGTGCTGCCATGGTCCGGTCGCAAAGCGCCCGTCGCCGAGGCCGGTGAGCTCGCGGGTCCAGCGCGCGCGATCGTGCAACCGGTGTTCACCTTCAACCCACAGTTCCACGGCGTCCGCCCACAGGCGATAGCCGCCCCAGTGTGCGGGCCGCGCGATGTCGAGCCCGGGCAGTGCCTCGTCCTCGGGGGTCTGCAGTGGATCCGGCGCCCCAAACGCCTGGGCCGTTTCCCGCCAGCGCGCCACCAGGGCATCGCGCGAGCCGACCGGCTGCGATTGCTGGCTGGCGCAGGCCGCCAGGCGGCTGCGCCAGGGACGTGAGTCGAAGTAGTCGTCGCTCTCTGCGGCCGGGCTGCGCACGACTACGCCCTCCACCCTCACCTGTCGCTGCAGTGTGTCCCAGTGGAACACCGCAGCTGCCCGCCCGTGGCTGTCGAGTTCGTGGCCCTTGCGGGAGCGGTAGTTGGTGTAGAAGACGAGGTACCCTGGGTCGACCACCAGATCCTTGCACAGCACCACCCGCGCCGACAGGCGGCTGCCCTCGCCGAGGGTGGCCAGCACCATGGCATTGGGGTTGGGTTGCACGTTCTCGTCCCAGGCCTGAGCCAGCCATTGACCGGCCAACGGCATGGGGTCCACGGGTAGCGATTCGGCAAGGTTGTGCAGATGATCACGCATGACCACAGTGTAGCCCAAGGCCGCGGGCGCGGGCTTGCGTCGCGTCAGTCGCTGAACGTCTAATGGCGGTGGTAAGGAGGGGCCCTTGCAGGACCTGACGAAACTAAGGGAACGATTGTCGCAACTCGATGCCGACCTGCTCGGCCTGGTCGCGGAGCGGCAGCGCCTGAGCGCCGAGGTGGCGGAAGCCAAGCGACGGACCGGGCACCCTACCCGCGATTTTGGCCGCGAGCGCGATGTCATTCTCGGCGCCCGAGCCCGGGCCGAGGCGCTGGGTGTGTCTCCTGCGCTCGCCGAGCAGCTGATGAAGATGCTCATTCGCTCGTCGCTGACCACCCAGGAGCGCGCCCAGGTCGCCGCTGGCGGGCACGGCAGCGGCAAGCGCGCACTGGTCATCGGTGGCGCCGGCAAGATGGGGCGGTGGTTTGCCGACTACCTCTCCTCGCAGGGATTCGCAGTGGAGGTGGCCGATCCCCAGGCGGTGGTCGGTGGCTACCCCTGCCTGCCGGACTGGCGGGACTCGGCGCTGGATCATGACCTGCTGGTGGTGGCCACTCCACTGGGGGTCACCGCGGGCGTGTTGCAGGAGTTGGCGCTGCGGCGTCCGCCCGGGCTGGTCTTCGACATCGGCTCGCTGAAGACGCCCCTGCGCGCCGGACTCGAGTCGCTGCGCGCGGCAGGGGTCAGGACCGCGTCGCTCCATCCCATGTTCGGGCCGGATACGGAACTGCTGTCCGGGCGGCACATCCTGCATATCGACCTGGGCGATGCCGACAGCCTCTTGCAGTCGCAGCGGCTGTTCTCGCCGACCATGGCGGAGCAGGTCACCACCGGCCTCGACGAGCACGATCGGCTGATTGCTTTCGTACTCGGCCTCTCGCACGCCGTGAACATCGCCTTCTTTACTGCGCTCGCCGAGAGTGGCGAGGCTGCCCCCCGACTCGCGGGCCTTTCCAGTACCACTTTCGATGCGCAGCTGGACGTGGCCGGCCGGGTCGCGGCTGAGAGCCCGGCGTTGTATTTCGAGATCCAGCGCATGAACGAGTACGGTGCCCGCTCGTTGGAGGCTTTGCGCGTCGCCGTGCATCGGCTCTGCGCGGCGGTGGAACAGGGCGATGCAGCCGGCTTCGAGCAGATGATGCTGCGGGGCCGTGCCTACGTGGCCGGGCGCAGCACGCTCAGGCCATGAGCGATTCCCCCGACCAGGAGCTGCGCTTCCTGCGGGTGGAGATCGCGCGGCTGCACGCCGAAGCCACCCGTAATGAGGAGGTCTACACCCGCACCCGCCAGCGCGAGATCAGGCTGCTGGCTGCACGCCAGCTGCCAGCGCTGCTGGAGGCCATGACTGCGGGGCTTCGTGAGAGTGCCCACCTGCAATCCGTCACCCTGGCGCTTGAGGATCGGGGACACGAGCTCAGGCATCTTCTGCTCGCCGAGGGCCTCGACCCGGATGCCATGCCGGGCGTGCTGTTCCTCGATGGTGCCGACACAGTGCTGCCAGTGCCGCCCCGCACCGATGAGCCCTGGCTGGGCGCCTTCAGTGCCACGGGGCACGGTCGCCTGTTTGTGGAGCCGCCAGCCAGCCTCGCGCTGCTGAGGCTGGAGGTGGAGGGTCGGCTGCTCGGCGTGCTGGCCCTCGGCAGCGTTGATCCGCGTCGTTTCGAGCGCGGCATGGCCACGGATTTCCTCGCGCACCTCGGTGCGGTGGCAGGCTTCGCGCTGGACAGCGCCAGCGATCGTGCCCGCCTCGCCCGCGCCGGCCACACCGATTTCCTGACCGGCTGGCACAACAAGCGCTATCTCTACTCGCGGCTTGCAGAGGAGCTGGCGCGGTCCCAGCGCAGCGGACACCCGCTGGCGCTGATGATGATCGACCTCGATCACTTCAAGCAGGTCAACGACGCGCATGGTCACCCAGCGGGAGACAAGGCCCTGCGCGAGGTGGCCACGAGGATCGCCTCCCGGATCCGCAGCGGGGACGTTGCGGCCCGCTTCGGCGGTGACGAGTTTGCCGTGATGCTGCCCGGCGCCGGGCCTCAGGAGGCCTGGGCGGCTGCCCGCCGCCTGCTGCAGGCCGTGGGTGGCAGCCCCATCGAACTCGGTCCGGGCTTGGCGCGTACCATGACGCTCTCCATCGGGATCGGCATTCATGAGCCGCCTGTGGGCGGCAACGCGGCAGCACCGGTACCTGCTATAGAAGATCTCATTGCCCGGGCAGACGCGGCGCTTTATCGCAGCAAGCAGGCCGGGCGTAACCAGGCCACCGTGTAGGACAACAATGAAGATTTATCTCAGCGCGGATATGGAAGGCGTCGCCGGCGTCAGCGACCCCACCGAAGTCGACAAGTCGCACCCGGACGAGTACGGGCCTGCCAGGGCGCAGATGACCGCCGAGGTTGCCGCGGCCTGCAGCGGTGCCTTCGAGGCCGGTGCCACCGAAGTCTTTGTCAAGGACGCCCACTGGACCGGCCGCAACCTCGACGCTGCCGGCCTGCAGGCGCCCGAGGGGCGTGCGCTGCGCCTGATCCTCGGCTGGAGCGGTCATCCACTCAGCATGGTCCAGGAACTGGATTCGAGCTTCGACGGGCTGGCCTTCGTGGGTTATCACTCCGCAGCGAGCCGGGCTGGCAATCCGCTTGCCCATACCCTGTCGAGCCGCAAGTTCTTTCGCCTCGAGATCAACGGCGAGGCTGCCTCGGAATTCCTGGTCTTCGGCTATGCGGCGGCCACCCTCGGGGTGCCTGTTCGCTTCCTCGCCGGTGACGCGGCCCTGTGCGCGGACGCTGCGGCACGCGTGCCGGGGCTGGTGACGGTGGCGACTTTCGAGGGGCGTGGGCGGGCGATCAACACGCTGACGCCGGCGGAGTCCGCCCGGCGCATTCGGGAGGGCATGGCTCGAGCGGTGGGGGACCGGGCAGGGGCGGTCCTCGATCTCCCCCCGCACTTCGAGGTCCGCGCCACATTCAACACGGCAGCGGAGGCCTATCGACGGGCGTTTTACCCGGGGGCCGCGACCGACGACCACTGCGAGGTGAGCTTTTCCACGCGGGAATATTTCGAGGTGCTGCGCTTCCTCGCCTTCATGACCCTGGGCTGAGGCGCCCGCTGCAGGCGCTCAGCGCTGGCAGGTGGGGCAATGGTAGGTGGAGCGCTGGCCGAGCACCTGATGGCGAATGGCCGCTCCGCACCGGCGGCAGGGTTCGCCATCCCGTTCGTAGACGAAAAGTTTCTGCCGGAAATAGCCGGGCAGACCATCTGCATTGACGTAGTCCCTGAGCGTGGTGCCGCCCACCGCGATGGCCTCCGACAGCACTTCGCGAATCGCATCCGCCAGGGCCTGCATACGCGCCCGGCTCACCCGCCCCGCCGGCGTGGTGGGAGCAATGCCCGCCCGGAACAGCGCTTCACTGGCGTAGATGTTGCCCACGCCGACGACCACCGAGGCGTTCATGATGAAAGACTTAATGGCCACCTTGCGGCCACGGGCGCGCTGCCAAAGGTGGGATCCGTCGAAGTCGGCTCCCAGCGGTTCCGGGCCCAGATCGTTCAACAGTCGGTGCCGGGACGGGTCGCCGGTGATCCACAGCAGGCAGCCGAAGCGGCGCGGGTCGTTGAAACGCAGGCAGCGCCCCGAGTCCAGCAGGATATCGACGTGGTCGTGAGTCAGGAGCGGGGTGGCGGGGTCCAGCACGCGCAGGCTGCCGGTCATCCCGAGGTGGGCCAGCAGGGTGCCGTTGCGGGTGCCCAGGAGCAGGTATTTGGCTCGGCGTTCCACCGAGTCGATGACCTGACCGGTCAGGTTGCGGCCGAGTGTGGTGGGGACGGGCCAACGCAGGCGTCGCTCACGCAGCACGACACGGTTGACGGTGTGACCGAGGAGGGCCGGGGCAATGCCGCGGCGGGTGGTTTCGACTTCCGGAAGTTCAGGCACGGGTCAGCCCCGCGCGGGGAAGGCTACTTGATCTTGCCTTCCTTGTAGGGGACATGCTTGCGCACCACCGGGTCGAACTTGCTGACTTCCATCTTCTCGGGATGCAGCCGCTTGTTCTTGGTGGTGGTGTAGAAGTGCCCCGTGCCGGCGGTCGAGACGAGCTTGATCTTGTCGCGCATGATGATGGTTCCTCTGGACTACCGGTCAGACCTTCTGGCCCGCCGCGCGCAGCTCGGCCACGATGACCTCGATGCCTCGCTTCTCGATGGTCCGCATGGCAGCCGTGGAGACCCGGAGTGATACCCAGCGCTTCTCGCTTTCCAGCCAGAACCGCTGCTGGTGCAGGTTAGGCAGGAAGCGGCGGCGCTTCTTGATGTTCGAATGGGACACCTTGTTGCCCGTGGTGGGGCGCTTTCCGGTGACCTGGCAGACTCGGGACATGGCCAAACACTCCATTGACGGAACGCTCACAGGAGCGATCCAGCGAAAAAGGCCGCGTATTAAACCAGCCCGGGCACGGCTTGGCAAGGGCTTCCGGGGAGTGCAACCGGAGTCCAGGCGTTACGTAACCCTATGATTTGAAATCATATCAGGCCGCGCTCGGCCAGTGAGGCGCAGCAACTGTCGCCGACGATCAGGTGGTCCAGCAGCCGAACATCCACGAGTGCCAGCGCTTCCCGGAGCCTTCCGGTGATGAGTTCGTCCGCATGGCTCGGCTCGGCGACCCCGGAGGGGTGGTTATGCGCAAGGATGACCGCCGCCGCCCGGACGTCGAGGGCCCGTTTGACCACGTCCCGTGGATGGACGGTGGCGCCGTCCAGGGTCCCGCGGAACAGTTCCTCGAAGCCCAGCAGCCGGTGACGGGTATCCAGGAACAGGCAGCAAAAGACCTCGTGGTCGCGATCGCGGAGCTGGGCGATCAGGAATTCCTGGGCCGCCCTGGGGCTGGCGAGCGCGGGCCCGTGGCTCAGGCGCTCGAGGTAATGGCGGCGAGCCAGCTCGAGGGCGACCTGCAGCTGCACCCGGCGTGCTGGACCGATCCGCGGCCCGCAGGGCCCGGGTTCGGCAGACGCGCACAGCAGCCGGCGCAGCGAGCCGAAGTGGTGCAGCAGGCCCCGGGCCGAGCCGAGGCCGCGTGCGCTGCCCCGACCCCCGGACCACAGCAGCATCAGCAGTTCGGCCTCGGTGAGGTCGGCCGCCCCCTGCAGGGCGAGCTTTTCGAGCGAGTGATGGACGGTGTGCGGGTTGTTCATGGCGGGCTCTCTGCGGGCTATTGTCGGCATCGGTGCCCTTCTTGGCCGGCGCCTATCCCACCTGATGAGCCAGAAAGCGGCGGTCCTGCATGAGGCCATAACCAACCGGGATGGGAAGTGGTCACTGCGGGCCCCCACGGCGATAATGCGCCCATGGTGGACATTCCCCGTCGTATCTTGCTGGGCGTAACCGGCGGCATCGCCGCCTACAAGTCACCGGATGTGGTCCGTCGGCTGCGCGAGCGCGGCGCCGAGGTGCAGGTGGTCATGACGCCCTCGGCACGCGAGTTCGTCACCCCGCTGACCTTCCAGGCCGTTTCTGGCCGCGAGGTCAGGGAGTCGCTGTGGGATGCAGAGGCCGAGGCGGCCATGGGCCATATCGAGCTGGCGCGCTGGGCGGAGGCCGTGCTGATCGCCCCGGCGACGGCCGAGTTCCTGGCCCGGCTCACGCACGGGCGGGCCGATGACCTGCTGGCGACCCTGTGCCTGGCGACCACCGCACCCGTGTTCGTGGCGCCGGCGATGAACCGCGCCATGTGGGCCAACCCTGCGACGCAGGCCAACGTCCGGACCTTGCTGCAGCGGGGGATCACCGTGCTGGGACCCGCCCGCGGCGAGCAGGCCTGTGGTGAGGTGGGCGAGGGGCGCATGCTGGAGCCTGCCGAGATCGCGGAGCGCCTGATGCAGCACGTAACCTGCGAGCCCGTGCTCGCCGGCAGCCGCGTGGTGGTCTCTGCGGGCCCCACCCGCGAGCGCATCGATCCCGTCCGCTACCTCACCAACCGCAGCTCCGGCAAGATGGGCTACGCCTTGGCGCAGGCCGCTCGCGAGGCCGGCGCGGACGTGGTGCTGGTCTCCGGCCCCGTGGCCCTGGCCTCGCCCCCGGGGGTGCGGGTGGTGTCGGTGGAAAGCGCGGCCGAGATGCGCCTGGCGGTGCTTGAAGCGGTTGCGGGGGCCGATGTGTATATCGGGGCCGCCGCGGTGGCCGACTACACCCCCGGCGTGGTCCATCCTCAGAAGCTCAAGAAGGTCGCAGACACCCTGACCCTGGAGCTGGTCCGCGCGCCCGACATCCTGGCCGAGGTGGCAGCCCTTCGCCCCCGCCCTTTCGTGGTGGGCTTTGCCGCGGAAACCGAGCAGCTGGAGGCCCACGCGCGGATTAAGCTGGAGCGCAAGGCGCTCGACCTGATCGCGGCCAACCTGGTCGGTGACGAGTCTGGGTTCGATCGGGACGACAACGCCCTGCTGCTGCTCTGGCCGGGCGGGCAGTTGGCCCTGGAACAGGATTCCAAGCTGGCCCTCGCGAGGCAATTGGTTCGGCAGATCGCTCTCCTGCGGTCGCCTGAGCAGAGG
>JAURMS010000060.1 GCA_030830595.1 Gammaproteobacteria bacterium
ACATCGTGCGAGTTCGAGTCTCGCTCCCGGCACCAGTCTTATCGTTGATTGCAGGAACCCGTGCAGCGCTTACTGCATGGTTCGACAAACCCTACCGAGAGAGCCGGGGTAACGACGGCCCAGTGGTTACCCCCTGCACGCGCCTTCCACGTCGAATATGTTGAAAGCACTGCTTTTCAGCCCGTGACCCATGTGGCAATGCGTTCAATCGCCTCTACGGTATCCGGACAGTACCGACGAACGAATGCCTCATCGATTGTCTCGCCTGCTTCTGCGGCAGCCAGCGCGCTGGCACCGTCGAAGTTCACATAGGAGAGTCTAAGGGTCAACTCACTGCTGGGGCGCCCGAAGACCGAGCCGGGCAGGGTGGCTACACCGGTGTCCTGCAGCAGTTGCTCCGCGAGGGTCGAGGAGTCGACCACTCCGCGTCCGCCAAGCCTTTCGGCGGCGGCCCCGAACTCCGGGAACAGGTAGAACCCGCCATCAACCCTCGGCAGACTGCAGCCTGCCTGGCGGAGGGTGGTGGCACCCAGCCTGCCCAGGACCCCCAGTATTGAGCGGCATAGATGGAGATAGCGCTCGATCCCGGGTCCACCGCGAAAGGCCTCGATCGCAGCGAATTGCACAGGTGCGCTGACCGATGTGTAGGTTTCGCTGGCGATGGCGGCCATCGCTGCGCACAGCCACTCCAGTTCCTCCGGAAATGAAAACACCCCCAAACGCCAGCCGCCGGCGCCGCACCACTTGCTGAGCCCGGTAGAGACGACCGTGCCCTCAGGGTAGTGGTGGGAGATGCTGGCCGAGGGTCCCTCGTGGTGCAGGTCGGCATAAATCTCGTCCGAGATCACCAGTAACTGGTGGCGGCGTGCGACCGCAGCGAGGGCGGCCAGCTCCGCATCGCTGAAGCTGCTGCCAGTGGGGTTGTTGGGGGAGTTGAGTATCAGGAGCCTCGGCAAACCCGGACTGGATGCGCAGTGCTGCTCCAGGGTCTCCGGTAGCAGCTTCCAGCCGTCCTTTAAGGTTGTGGGCAACCAGGTCACCCGGCGACCGATGATCCGGGCCTGCGGGGCATAGGAAACCCAGGAGGGGCTGGGTACAAGCAACTCGCCGGCGTAGGCGAGCTGGGTGATGAAGATGAGTTCCTTCGAACCCGGGCCGACCAAAACCTGCCGCCGGGCGCGCTGGATTCCATGCCGCCGCTGCAGGAACTCCGCGACCGCCTCCCGCAGGGGGCGCAGGCCACGAACCGGCAGGTAGTCCTTTTCGTGCGCAGAACGCCGCAGCGCCTCCACCACCGACGCTGGCACCGGAAAGGGTGACTGGCCGAGGCCCAGCTTGAAAATCCTCTGACCCTGAGCGAGCAGCTCGTCGCTGAGATCATTGATGGCCAGCGTCGCCGAGGGTGGCAGACCCATGACATTCGGGTTCAGGTTGGGCGCTGTCAGTGGCGCTGGCTTAGAATGGGGAATGAACGGTTTCACGCCGGCATCCTTGTGATCCAATGAATCCCGAGTCTAGCGTCACTCTCGCACAGTTGGCGGCCTATCTCCTGGCAGGGCTGGGCTTGTTTTTTGCCGGCATCCGACTGCTGTCCGACAACCTCAGGCGACTGGCGGATCACCGCTTGCACACGCTGATTACTTCGGTCACTGCCAGCGGCCGTGGTGCGGCTACTTTCGGCTTTGTGGGCGGGGCAGTCATGCAGAGCATGAACGCCATGGTTTTCGTGCTGATCTCGCTGGTGAAGGCCGGGATCATGGACGTCAGGCGGGCTCACCCGGTCATCAACTTTGCCAACCTCGGCTCCTCCGTGCTGGTGGTGTTGGCCGCCTTCAAGCCGAAGCTGCTCATCCTGGTCCTGGTGGGCGTGGCTGGGTTGCTTTTTTATTCCGACCGGGAGCGGCCTGCCAGCACCCAGGACCTGATTCGAGCAGTGCTCGGCATCAGCTTGTTGTTTCTTGGCCTGACCTTCATCAAGGATCTTGGTGACATGGCGGGTGCACTGCCCTGGGTCCAGACCTTATTCTCCGGCACCGCAAGGTCGGTTGGCCTTGCCTTTGTCGCTGGTGTGGGGGTGGCGTTCCTGGTGCATTCCGCATCGAGCGTCACGATCGTCACCATGGCCCTGGCATCCAGCGGCGTGGTGGATGTTCAGCACGCCATGTTCATCGTCTTCGGGGCTGCGCTTGGGGCTGCCCTCAGCACGCGAATGCTGGGGGCCGGTCACCGTGGGTACGCCCAACAGTTGATCCTCTACCAATTCACTCTGAAGACGCTCGGGCTCGTCCTCATGCTGCCCTTGGCCCTGCTGGAGTTTGTAGGGGGCATCCCCCTGCTGGCTGCAGGCGTCGAGGCGCTGCCTACCAGCATCGCCCTGAATATTGCCCTGATCTACCTGGCCTACCAGTTGGCTTGCGACCTGGTCATGCATCCGCTCCATCATCGCGTCGCCGATTTCATCGAGTCCCGGGCGCCGCAGACGGTGGAAGAGGAGCTTGGCAAGCTGCGCTACCTCTATCCAGGTGCCGAAAAGTATCCCGGCACTGCGTTGGCCCTGGTGGAGCAGGAACAGCTGCGGGTAATCGAATTGCTGCCGAGTTACCTCGACGGCGTGCGTGCAGAGACGGTGATGGAGGGGCCAGCTCATGAAAGGGTTTCACTCCATCGTGGCTGCTCCCAGGTGGTGCTGTCCTGTGGCCGCTTCCTCGAGGGCATGCTGTCTGCGTCACCCGGAGAAGAGGTCCTGGAACGGACCCTGGTGTTGCAGAACAGAAACCAGCTACTGGCAGGACTGCAGGACTCTCTGAATGAGCTGGTAGTAGAGGCGGGCAATATCACCACCAAGGGAGCAGAGGCCGGCGAGGCTGGAGTGCTGCTGGACGGGATGCTTGAGTCGTTGCACGTGTTGCTGTTGACCCTCCACGACGCCGCCCGGGGCAGCAACGAAGATGACCTGGTCGTGCTGCAAGCGCTCACCGGTGATCGTTCGGAGTTGATGCACTCCATCCGGAGTCGCCTCCTGGCGGGTAGCGCCATGGACTCGACCGTGCGCGAGTCGCTCCTGAGTGCCATCAGTCTGTTCGAACGATTAGTATGGATCCTCAGGCGCTACGCCCTGCTGCTTAAGCCGTCACTCGAACTACCTGGTGAGGAAAACTGACATGAAGAGTCGCTATTCGATCCTCTCAATGGCGTGCTTACTGACTTGCCCAATGCTCATGGCCGACAGGGCGGCGCTGGCGGAGGGCCTGCCAGCGGCACCGGTGGAGGAGGTGAGGGAAATCAGACGGGTGCTGATTGGCGGGCCTGGCGACGCGGCCGGCGCTGAAAGGGAGATGCAGGTCAGAATGATCGGATCACCGCCGGGACTGGCCTTTTCAGGTGCGGGCGGCGAGCTGAGGTTGGCTGCGATGAATGCCGATCTAGGCCGCTATTTTGGTACCGAGGAGGGGGTGCTGCTGCTGGAAACTCCCGAGACGGGTACACAACCGGGACTCCTGGCCGGTGATGTCATTGTTGAGATTGGGGGGCGGCGTCCCGAGACACCCGACCATGCGCTGCGCATCATCCACTCCTACCAGCCCGGTGAGCGGATCGAACTAAAGGTCGTGCGAGAGGGCACAAGTCGGGTCGTAGGCTATGCACGAACGGAAGGGGAGGCCATGCGCTGGTTGGGAATTCCCGCGCCGCATGCGCCGCGCTGATTTCACCTATGAGTTACCTGAGGAACTGATCGCCCAGCAGCCGCTGCCGCGACGCGTAGCCAGCCGCCTGCTGAGTCTCCGGGGTGACACTGGTGAATTGACGGACCTTCAGTTTGCGGACCTTCCGGGGCTGCTGCGCCCTGGCGACTTGCTGGTCCTTAACGACACCCGGGTAGTGCCGGCAAGGTTGTCGGCCCGCAAACCGACCGGCGGGGCTGTTGAGATCATGCTCGAGAGGGTCCTCTCGACAGCCCGCTGCAGGGTCCTGGCGCGGCCCGGCAAGGGACTCCGCACGGGACTGGTGCTCGATCTGGCTGGCGGCGCCCGCGCCACGGTGCTCGGCCGGGTGGGCGACCTGTTTGACCTGGACTTCGACGCGCCGGTGGACGAAGTCTTCGAGGCCCATGGCGCGATGCCGTTGCCCCCCTACATCCGACGGCAGGCCGAGGGCGAGGACGCGGAGCGCTACCAGACCGTCTACGCCCGCCACGCCGGAGCGGTGGCCGCTCCCACGGCCGGGCTGCATTTCGACGAGGCGATGCTTGGGGGCCTGCAGCAGCAGGGCGTGGCGCTCGCCTTCCTGACCTTGCACGTTGGTGCAGGCACCTTCCAGCCGTTGAGGACCGACGATGTTCGTGACCACCGTATGCACGCGGAACGGCTTCAGGTCGGGCCTGAACTGGTCGCCGCAGTGGAGGCCTGCCGTGCCCGTGGCGGGCGGGTGGTAGCCGTGGGTACCACGGTCGTGCGTGGACTGGAAACGGCGGCACGCGATGGCGCCCTCGTGCCCTTCAGTGGTGAAAGCGCGCTGTACATCGTTCCTGGCTTCGAGTTCAGGGTGGTGGACGCCATGGTCACCAACTTCCACCTGCCGGAGTCGACCCTGCTGCTGCTGGTCTGCGCCTTTGCCGGCCGCGAGCAGGTGCTCACCGCCTACCGCCATGCCGTGAAGTCGGCCTACCGCTTCTTCAGTTATGGTGATGCCATGTTCATGACCCGCCGGGCAGCGCCGTGAAGTTCCAGCTGCTGGCCAGTGACGGTGCAGCCCGACGTGGCCGCCTTGCCCTGGCCCGAGGCAATATCGAGACCCCGGCGTTCATGCCGGTCGGCACCTACGGTACGGTCAAGGGCCTGACCCCCGAAGAGGTCGAGGGCACGGGCGCCGACATCCTGCTCGGCAACACCTTTCATCTGATGCTCAGGCCGGGAACCGAGGTGGTCGCACAGCACGGGGGCTTGCACGCTTTCATGGGTTGGCACAAGCCCATCCTCACGGACTCGGGCGGCTTCCAGGTGTACAGCCTGGCCGAGTTGCGCAAGTTGTCGGAGGAGGGGGTCCGTTTCCGTTCTCCGGTGGACGGTGCCGAGGTGATGCTCACGCCTGAGCGTTCCATGGAAGTCCAGCGTGCGCTGGGATCGGACATTGCCATGGTGTTCGACGAGTGCACGCCCTACCCGGCTACTCGCGAGGAAGCGGATCGCTCCATGCGCCTGTCGCTGCGCTGGTCCGAACGCAGCCTGAGGGCGCATGAACAGTTACCGGGTGAGGGCGTCCTGTTCGGCATCGTCCAGGGCGGCATGTACGAGGATCTCCGTCGCGAGTCGCTCGAGGGACTGATGCGGCTGGGTTTCCCGGGCCTGGCCGTTGGCGGCCTGTCGGTCGGGGAGCCGGCGGCAGACCGCAACCGGGTGCTGGAAGGCCTGGTGCCGGGCATGCCCGCCGACCGACCGCGCTACCTCATGGGTGTCGGCCGCCCGGTGGATATCGTGGAGGCGGTGGCACGGGGCATCGACATGTTCGATTGCGTCATTCCCACCCGCCATGCGCGTAACGGCCACCTGTTTACCGCCGAGGGGGTACTGAACATCAGAAACGCCCGCCACACCAGCGATACCAGGCCTGTGGAAGAGGGGTGTGACTGCTATACCTGCCGCCGGTTCAGCCGCGCCTACCTGCGCCATCTCGACAAGTGCGGGGAAATGCTGGGCCCGAGACTCGCCACCCTGCACAACCTGCGTTACTACCAGCGCCTGATGGCCGCCATCCGTGAGGCTATCGAGGCGGGCAACTTCACCACCTGGCAGCGCGATTTTTGCACCAGCCCGCAGGCCTCCGGCGGGCCTGTGGCATAATCTCGCGCTACCTTGTTTCGGAGAGCCTCATGGACCTGTTCGTGACGCCCGCCCTGGCCCAGGACGCCGCCCAGGCGCCCGGAGGCATGCTGGGCTCGTTCCTGCCGCTGATCCTCATCTTCGTGGTGTTCTACTTCCTGCTGATCCGGCCGCAAACCAAGCGTGCCAAGGAACACAAGGAAATGGTCTCCAAGCTGCAGACCGGCGATGAAATCGTCACCAACGGCGGTCTCCTCGGACGGATCACCGAAGTGGGCGAGAACTTCATCACCCTCGAGGTTGCCAGCGGTGTTGCCATCAAGGTGCAGCGCTTCCAGGTGGCCCAGCTGATGCCCAAGGGAACCCTGAAAGGCGACTGATCGCCGGAGTCGACCATGCACGCCTATCCCGCCTGGAAGAGCCTGACCGTCCTGGTCGTCCTGCTGCTGTCCGTGCTGTTTGCCTTGCCCAACGTGTTCGGCGAGGCGCCGGCGCTGCAGATGACCCGCAAGGACCGAGTGGCCATCGATGCAGCGGCAGTGGCTGAGGTGCGCGACCTGCTGCGCGCCGAGTCGGTGGCCTTCGATGAGGCCTTCCAGGATGAGGCGGGCCGCATGTGGGTCCGTTTCGACGACGTCGAGGAGCAGATGAGGGCTCGCGACCTGGTCAACCGGACCTTTGAGGGTCGCTATGCGGTGGCGACCACCTTTGCCACCCGGGCGCCGCGCTGGCTGACCGGATTGGGGCTTAAGCCCATGAGCCTGGGACTGGACCTGCGCGGAGGCATGTACCTCGTTTACGAAGTGGACGTCGAAGGCGCCATCGGCCAGTTGACCCAGGTCCTGGAGCGAGACCTGCGCAAGATCCTGCGTGAGGCGCGGATTTCCTACCTCGAGGTGGCGGGCGAGGGCCAGTCCGTCACCGCCCGTCTGAAGGATCCTGCCCAGCGGGCGGAGGCCAGGCGCTTGATCTCCGATTTCGATCCCAACCTCGAAGTCATCGACGGGCCGGGCGAAGCGGAGGTCGTGGCGCGACTCACCGAGGCGCAGGTCAAGCAGCGCCAGGATTTTGCGATCCAGCAGAACATCACCGCCCTCAACAACCGCGTCAACGCCCTGGGAGTCGCCGAGCCGGTCATCCAGCGGCAGGGCCTCAACCGGATCGCCGTGCAATTGCCGGGTATCCAGGATGCGGCGGAGGTGGTGCGCATCCTTGGCAAGGTGGCGACCCTCGAGTTCCGGCTGGTGGACCAGGTCAACAGTCCGCTCGAGGCGCAGCGAACCGGTCGCGCTCCCCTCGGCACGCGCTTGTATGAGGACCGTAACGGCGGGCCGGTGCTTCTCAAGCGCGAGGTCATCGCCACCGGCGAGCAGTTGATTGACGCCACCACCTCGCTCGCCCAGGGCGAACCGGCGGTCGACGTGGTCCTTGACGGCCGTGGGGGCGAGGAAATGTTGCGGGCGACCCGCGAGAACCTTGGCAAGCCCATGGCGGTGGTGTTCATCGAGCGTGAGCGGGAACTGGTCGAGCGGGATGGACGCAAGGTGGTCTTGGACCGGTCTACCGAGGAAGTCATCAGCGTGGCCACCATCCGTGGCATCTTCTCCAACCGCTTCCAGATCACCGGGCTGACGGTAGGGGAAGGCCAGGAGCTGGCCAAGCTCTTGCGTGCCGGTGCGCTGGCGGCCCCCCTCTACATCGTCGAGCAGCGCCTGATCGGGCCTAGCCTGGGTCGGGACAACATCGAGAGAGGATTCATGGCGCTGGTGATCGGCATGGCGGTCACGTTCCTGTTCATGATCATCTATTACCGGGTCTTCGGCTTGATCGCCGACGTGGTGCTGCTGTGCAACGTCATCATGATCACCGCGCTCCTGTCGCTGTTCGGCGCCGCGCTGACCCTGCCGGGCATCGCGGGCATCGTGCTGACGGTGGGCATGGCGGTGGACGCCAATATCCTCATCTATGAGCGCATCCGCGAGGAACTGCGCAATGGCACGTCGCCCTCGGCGGCCATCCAGGGTGGCTTCCAGCACGCGCTGTCTGCCATCGTGGATGCCAACCTGACCACGCTCATTGCCGCTGTGATGCTGTTCGCTTTCGGCACGGGACCGATCCGCGGCTTTGCCGTGGTGCTGTTCCTCGGCATCCTCACCTCGCTGTTCACCGCGCTGATGGGTGGCAGGGCGCTGGTCCACCTGGCGTACGGTCGGCGCCGCCGCATCGAGCAGTTGGCCATCTGAGGGGTAATCATGGAACTGTTTCGCAAGACCACTTCGATCCCCTTCATGGCACAGCGCCGGGCCTGGTACGGCGTGTCCGCTTTCATCATCCTCGGCTCGGTGATCCTGGTGCTGGTGCGAGGCTTGAATTTCGGCATCGATTTCACGGGTGGCGTGGTCGTGGAGGCGGGTTATTCCGGACCGGCCGACCTGCAGGCCACCCGGCAAGCGCTGGCCGAGGCCGGCCTCCAGGGTGCGCAGGTGCAGAGCTTCGGCACGGCCACGGACGTCCTGGTTCGCCTGCCGCCGGCAGAGGGCCAGCAGGCCATGGCCCTCACCGAGGCCGCGGTGGCGGCCATCCGCAGCGTGGACCCCGAAGCCGAGGTGCGGCGCACCGAGTCTATCGGGCCACAGGTGGGCAAGGAGCTGGCAGAGAAGGGTGCGACGGCCATGCTGATGACGCTCCTGTTCATCGGCCTTTACGTCATTCTGCGCTTCCAGTGGAAATTTTCCGTCGGCGCCATCCTGGCCGCCCTGCACGACCCCTTCCTGGTGGTGGGCTTCTTTGCGCTGACACAGATGACCTTCGATCTTGCGGTGCTGTCGGCGATCCTCGCGGTGATTGGCTATTCGCTGAACGACACCGTGGTGGTCTTCGACCGGGTGCGCGAGCGGCTGCTGTCAATGCGCAAGGCGACGCCCGCCGAGGTAGTGGATCGGGCGATCAACGAGACCTTGTCCCGCACGATCATGACCTCAGGCACCACCCTGATCGTGGTGCTTTCGCTGCTGTTCCTTGGCGGCGAGGCGCTGCGAGGGTTTGCTGCGGCGCTGGCGGTGGGTATCGTCGTCGGCACCTATTCCTCGATCTACGTGGCGGGTGCCACCGTGCTCGACCTGGGCCTCTCCCAGCGTGACCTCATGCCTCCCGAGAAGCGGGAAGAGGCCGACGGCCTGCCGTGATCGAGCTGCTGGCAGATCCGCAGGTCTGGCTGTCGTTCCTGACGCTGACCTTGCTCGAGGTCGTCCTCGGCATCGACAACATCATCTTTCTGTCGATCCTGGTGTCGAAACTGCCGATCGAGCAGCAACCCCGGGCTCGCGTCCTGGGCCTCGGTTTTGCCATGCTCACCCGCATCGCGCTGCTGTTCTCCATTACCTGGCTGATCGGCCTGACGGCGCCGCTATTTACCCTCCCGGTAGTGGAACAGGGCATCTCCGGGCGCGACCTCATCCTGTTTTTCGGCGGGCTGTTTCTACTGGTCAAGAGTGTCACCGAGATCCATGGCTCCCTGGAAGGCGCGGAGCAGCCCAAGGAATACAGCGTCAAGTCCTCGTTCGTGCTGGTGATCCTCCAGATCGGGATCCTGGACATCGTGTTCTCTCTCGACTCGGTCTTCACCGCGGTGGGACTGGCCCAGCACGTGGAGATCATGGTCGCGGCGATCGTGATCGCGGTGGTGGCGATGATGTTCCTGGCGGCGCCGATCAATGCCTTCATCGACCGTCATCCCACCATCAAGATCCTGGCGCTGGCGTTCCTGATCCTGGTCGGCATGGCCCTGGTGGCGGATGCGCTGGAATTTCACATCCCCAAGGGCTACCTGTATTTCGCGATGGCCTTTTCGGTGGGCGTGGAGATGGTGAACCTGCGGCTGCGCAAGCGCAGCGAGCCGGTCGACCTCAGGCCCTGAGGTCCTGGGTGAGATGAGGAGCGAGGGCCTCGACCAGGGCAGAGAAGACCTTGGGCGCGCCGCCGACGATGTGGCCGTTACCGGCGTAGGGGTCGCCAGACAGCGTGCCCACCCGCCCTCCGGCCTCGGTGACCAGCAGGGCGCCCGCTGCGGTATCCCATGGCGCCAGGCCGATTTCCCAGAATCCATCGATCCGCCCGGCCGCTACGTAGGCGAGGTCCAGGGCCGCTGACCCGGGACGCCTGATGCCGGCCGCCACGCCCATGACCGACTCGAGCATGCCCAGGTAGGGCTTCAGGTGCTTGAGGTTGGCTCGGTAGGGCATGCCGGTGCCGATCAGCGCGCCGTCTAGGCCCTTCTGTCCGCTGACCCGGATCCGCTTGCCGTCGAGCTGCGCGCCGGCTCCGCGTTCCGCAGTGAACAGCTCGCTGCGCAGGGGATCGAACACCACGGCCACCTCGGCCTTGCCGCGATACTCGGCGGCAATGGACACGCAGAAATGCGGAAAGCCATGGAGAAAATTGGTGGTACCGTCCAGTGGATCGATCACCCAGGTGGTGTCGTCACCGGCGGACAGGCCGCTTTCCTCGGCCAGGATGCCGTGTTCGGGGTAGGCCTTGCGCAGGATCTGGATGATCTCGGCCTCGACCATGCGGTCGACCTCGGTGACGAAATCATTGCGGCCCTTGGCGGAGACGGCCAGGGCCGGTCCACGATCGAGGTTGCGCACGATCAGGCTGCCGGCGCGGCGTGCGGCGCGCACGGCGATGTTGAGGAGTGGATGCATGGGGGCGCATAGAATAGCAGGATGAGGCAGCAAATCCGTATCGTCCTGGTCGAGACCAGCCATCCCGGCAACATCGGGGCGGCGGCGCGGGCGATGAAGAACATGGGGCTCGAGGAGATGGTGCTGGTGAGCCCGGCGGAGCATCCCTCGGCGGAGGCCACCTCCCGGGCCTCCGGCGCGGCCGACCTGCTGGAGCGGGCACGGGTGGTCGACTGCATTGCCGCCGCGGTGGGCGATTGCCGCCTGGTGCTGGCCACCAGCGCCAGGCCGCGAAGCGCCAACTGGCGGGTCTTCGACCCCGGCGAGGCGGCGCGGCGACTCACGGAGGCCTGCGCGGAGGGGCCGGTCGCGGTGCTGTTCGGCAATGAACGGAACGGCCTCTCCAACGAGCAACTGGGGCATTGCCATGCCCTGCTGAATATTCCTTCCAACCCCGATTACGAGTCGCTCAACCTCGCCCAGGCAGTCCAGCTCGTGACCTGGGAGATCCGTCGCCAGCAAGGCGTCGAACCCCGGCGTCTCGCGGCCGAGGCCCCGCCCGCCACGGCCGCCCAGCTGGCCCATCTCAGCCAGCATTTCCGGGACACCCTGCCACGGCTGGGGTTTGAGGAGCCGCGCAACCTTCAAAACCTGGTGCAGCGCATCGACCGGTTACTGGCCCGGGCGCACCCGGATGAGAAGGAAGTCCAGATCCTGCGTGGGATCCTGACCGCCATCGACCAACGCACCGGCGGGACCGGCACGTGAGTGCCCCGGTGTACCTGGATTACGCGGCGAGTTGGCCCGTTGATCCCAGGGTGGCAGAGGCCATGACCCGGGCCCTGTTGGAACCGGACCTGCAGGCCAACCCCTCCGCTGGCCACCCGGGTGGCCAGCGGGCTGCGCTCGCCATCGAGCAGGCACGGGGGTCGATTGCCGCCATGGTGGGTGCGGACCCCGGACGACTGCTGATCACCTCCGGCGCTACCGAGAGCGATAACCTGGCTGTGTTGGGCGTGGCGCGCGGCCAGCGCGATCGGGGCCGGCACGTGATCACCTCCCGGGGTGAGCATCGCGCCGTGATCGACGCGTGCAGGCAACTGGAGAAGGAGGGCTTCGAGGTGACCTGGCTGAAGCCCGAACGGGCGGGTTGCGTCGAGCCATGGCAGGTGCTGGAGGCCTTGCGCGAGGACACCCTGCTGGTCTCCGTGATGCACGCCAACAACGAGACCGGTGCCCTGTGCGACCTGGCGCCCATCGGAGCCGCCTGCCAGGCTCGCGGCACACTCCTGCATGTCGATGCCGCGCAGAGCGCGGGCAAGCTGCCGCTGGACGCAGGGGCACTCGGGGTGGACCTGCTGGCCTTCACTGCCCACAAGCTGGGCGGGCCCAAGGGTATTGGTGCGCTGGCCTGCTCGGAGCGCGCCCTGGCCGCGCTGCAGCCCCTGCAATTCGGGGGTGGCCAGGAGAGGGGCCTGCGGTCCGGGACCAGCGCGACGCATCAGGTCCTGGGCTTCGGGCTGGCGGCGACCCTGGCCGTGGAGGCCATGCAGGCAGAGTCCGACAGGGTGAGCGGCCTGCGCGAACGGCTCTGGAGTCGGCTGCAGTCGGTGGGGGGCGTCTGGCGAAATTCGCCGGCCGAGGGCTGCCTGCCGGGCACGCTCAACCTGGGTTTCGAGGGCGTGGAGGGCGAGAGCCTGATGCTGGCGATCCGGTCCGGGGTCTGGGCCTCCAGCGGTTCCGCCTGTGCCTCGGCCTCGGCCGAACCCTCCTACGTGCTCCGCGCCATGGGCTTGAGCGACCTGGCCTGCCAAGCCTCCCTGCGCCTGAGCCTGGGCCGCTGGACCGAGGCCGACGAGGTTGACCGGGCTGCTGTCCTCATCGCCGGAGCGGTGGAACGGCTGCGTGAGCGGGCCCCGCCCGGGGTGCGTTCAAGGATCCGATGATGGCAGTCGGGGACTACTGCACCGAGGTGCTGACGCTGTTTGCCCACCCCACCCACGCGGGCGATCTCGAGGCCACGGCGGGGACGCGCCTTCACGGTGAGGCCGCGGCACTGGATCGCAGCGCCTGGGTGGCCCTCTCGGCGCTGTGTCGGGACGGCAGGGTCATCCAGGCTCGATGGCGCGCCTGGGGATGCCCCCACCTGCTGGCGGCCTGCGAGCTGACGGCCCTGCAACTGGAGGGGCGCCCGCTTGAGTCACTGGCCCGCTTCAGCTTGAACGAGCTCGCCGAGCGGCTGGAGGTGCCCGCAGAGAAACTCGGGCGGCTGCTGGTGATCGAGGACGCCCAGCGGGCGCTGGCTGCGTCGATGCCCGCGACCGGCTAGAATCCGGGAACCAAACCGACCCCGGAGCGTCTTTCCCGTATGGCCATCACCTTGACCCCTTCCGCCGCGGCGCGCGTCCGCAACTTCATTGCCTCGCGGGGCAGTGGGGTGGGCCTGCGCCTGGGCGTACGCAAGACGGGCTGTTCTGGCTATGCCTACGTGGTTGACTATGCCGAGGAGGTCGCGGCCGATGACCGGGTGTTTGAGAGCGAGGGCGTAAAGGTCGTGGTAGACCCCGTCGCGCTGCCTCTGGTCGACGGAACGGAGGTCGATTTCGTCCGTCACGGCCTGTCGGAGGTGTTCCGGTTCCGCAATCCCAACGTCAGCGGGGAATGCGGCTGCGGGGAAAGCTTTTCGGTCTGATTTTTACCTTCGGGACCAGTACAATGAGCGGCTTGGCAGCCGGCCGGAAGGTCGGCCCTTTCACGATTCAGAAGACCCCCAGAAGAGGACGACATGACCCTGGAGCGCACCCTTTCCATCATCAAGCCCGATGGCGTAGAAAAGAACCTGATCGGCGAGGTGTATCGCCGTTTTGAGCAGGCTGGCCTGCGCATCGTCGCCGCGCGGATGATGCACCTGACCCGCAGCCAGGCCGAGGGCTTTTATGCCGTCCACAGCGAGCGGCCCTTCTTCAAGGACCTGTGCGCTTACATGACCTCCGGTCCGGTGATCGTGCAGGTGCTGGAGGGCGAGGACGCCGTGGCGCGTCACCGCGAGATCATGGGCGCCACCGATCCGAAGAAGGCGGCCCCGGGCACCGTCCGTGCGGACCTGGCGGCCAGCATCGAGGAAAACGTGGTGCATGGCTCAGACAGTGCGGAAAACGCCGCTCGGGAAATCGGCTACTTCTTTGCCGAGACCGAGCTCTGTCCGCGCACCCGGTAAACCGGATCACGCGATGATCTCCCCCGGCGCACCGAAGACCAACCTCCTGGGCCTGACGCCCGGGGACCTGGAGACCTTCGTGGCCGGCCTGGGCGCCAAGCCCTTCCGGGCCCGGCAGCTCATGAAGTGGATCTACCGCCGTGGGGTGGCCGACTTCGGCGCGATGACCGACCTGTCGCGCGATTTCAGGGCTCGGCTCATCGAGGTCGCCGAGGTGAGTCCGCCCGAGATCGTCGCCCACCACGCCTCGGCGGACGGCACCCGCAAGTGGCTGCTGCGGGCGGCCGGCAGCAGCGGCGTCGAGCAGGCGGTCGAGACCGTGTTCATTCCCGAACCCGGGCGCGGCACCCTCTGCATCTCCAGCCAGGTGGGCTGCGCCCTGGACTGCGCGTTCTGTTCCACGGCGCGTCAGGGTTTCAATCGCAACCTCAGCGCGGCTGAAATCATCGGTCAGGTGTGGCTGGCGCATCGTGAACTCGGCGCCCGTTCCGAAGGGCCGAGGGTGATCACCAACGTGGTCCTGATGGGCATGGGTGAGCCGTTGGCCAACTATCGCAACGTGCTGCCGGCCCTGCAGGTCATGCTGGATGATCTCGGCTACGACCTGTCGCGTCGCCGGGTCACCGTGTCGACCTCCGGTCTCGTTCCGCAGATTTACCGGCTGGCCGAGGACTGCAACGTGGCACTGGCGGTGTCGCTGCACGCACCGGACGATGCCCTGCGCGACCGCCTGGTGCCGATCAATCGCGTTCACCCCATCGCTGAACTGCTCGAGGCATGCTGGCATTACCTCGAGCGGCAGAATGGTCGCAACATCACCTTCGAGTACGTGATGCTGGATGGCGTCAACGACAGCCTCGAACAGGCCGAGCGCCTCGCCAGGCTGTTGCGTGGGCGCGAGGCCAAGGTCAACCTGATCCCGTTCAATATTTTTCCCGGCACCGAGTTTCGCCGCTCTCCGCGCGAGCGTATCGATGCCTTCCGCGACCGTTTGATGCAAAGGGGCGTGATGGTCACGGTCCGTCGTACCCGCGGGGACGACATCGATGCCGCCTGCGGCCAGCTCAAGGGCCGGGTCATCGACCGGGTCACCAGCCCGCTGGGTGGGCGGAGGACGACCATGGAGGCCACGGCTTGAGGGCCCTGGTGGTCCTCGCTTTGCTGGCAGGGAGCCTGGTGGCTGGCGACGTGCTGGGCCAGGCCGATAGCCCTCCCTCGCTCGATGACGCTGCTCGTATCAACGCACGCCTCGCCGTCGAGTACATGCGCCGCAACGAAATGCAGGTCGCGAGGGACAAGATCGAGCGCGCGCTGCAGCAGAATCCGCGCGACATTTCCGTGCAGTTGAGTGCGGGACTTGTCTACGAGCAGCTGCGCGACGCGCGCACGGCCGAGAAGCATTACCGACAGGCGCTGCGCATCCAGTCTGACAGCCCGCAGGCCCAGAATTCGCTGGGTGCCTTTCTCTGCCGCAACGGCAACCCCGAGGAAGGCGAGCGCATGTTCCTCGCCGCTGCCCGCAATCCCCTGTACCGCACGCCCGAGGTCGCCTACACCAATGCAGGCGTATGCGCGCGCGGAGCCGGAAGGCTGGAACGCGCCGATGAATTGCTGCGCATGGCCCTTGCCCAGCGCGCACCCTATGCCGAGGCGCTGGTGCAAATGGCTGGCGTTGCGCTTGATCGCCAGCAGCCACTGCAGGCGCGGGCCTTCCTGGAGCGATACCTCAGCCAGGCTCGGGCCGATGCACCGGCACTGTTGCTGGGGTATCGCATCGAGGTAGCCACCGGCGACGCCGCGGCGGCTGAAGGGTTTGCTACCCGCCTGCGCGGCGAGTTTCCGGGCTCGGCAGAGGCGCGGTCGCTGGATCGAGAAGGCTCCGGATCATGAGCCTGCCTGCAGGGGCGCTTCAGTCGGTCCGCGGGATGAACGACATCCTGCTCGATGACATGCCCTACTGGAGCCGGTTGGAGTCCACCGCACGGCGGGTGCTCGGCAGCTACGGGTACGGCGAGGTGCGCGTGCCGCTGGTTGAGCACACCGAGCTGTTTCGTCGCTCCATCGGTGAGTTCACGGACATCGTCGAGAAGGAGATGTACACCTTCGAGGATCGCGGTGGCGACAGCCTCACGCTGCGCCCCGAAATCACCGCCGTGCTGGTGCGCGCCGCCATCAGTAACGGGATGCTGCACAACCAGAAGCACCGGATCTGGACCACCGGCCCGGCGTTTCGCTACGAACGCCCGCAGAAAGGGCGCTACCGGCAGTTCCACCAGATCGATTGCGAGGCCTTCGGTTACGAGGGTCCGGACGTCGATGCCGAGATCATCCTGGTCTCGGCCCGTCTGCTTCGCGAGCTGGGCGTGGGGCGCGTGTCGCTCCGCCTGAACTCACTCGGCCTGCCTGCCTCCCGCGCGCTCTATCGTGAGCGACTGGTTGCATACCTCGAGTCTCGCTTCGATGAGCTGGACGAAGACAGTCGTCGCCGCCTCGCCGGCAATCCCATGCGGGTGCTGGATTCAAAAAATCCGGCCCTGGCGGCCCTCATCGAGGCAGCCCCAAGGATCACCGATCACCTGGATGCGGAGTCGAGTGCGCATTTCGCGGCCGTACGGGCCCATCTGGACGCGGCGGGCTTGGAGTACCGTGTCGATCCGCGGCTGGTGCGCGGGCTCGACTACTACACCCGGACCGTGTTCGAGTGGACCACCGATGCGTTGGGTGCCCAGGATGCGGTCTGTGGAGGCGGTCGGTATGACGGGTTGGTCAGCCAATTGGGCGGCGAGCCTACGCCGGCCATCGGTTGGGGCATGGGCATCGAGCGGGTGGTGGAACTGATGCGCGCGAGCGGCGCGCCCGCCATCGGGGATGCGCCGGCGGTCTACCTGGTCCTGGCCGGCGAACGCGCCGAGGCCCAGGGCCTGGCACTGGCGGAGGGCTGGCGTGATTCGCTGGGCGAAGTGGGCCTGGCGGTGAACCTCGGCGGCGGCAGCTTCAAGTCGCAGCTCAAGCGAGCGGATCGCTCGGGGGCGCGCTATGCCGTGATCATGGGTGACGAGGAGGCCGGGCGCGGGGTGGTGGCGATCAAGTCGCTGCGCGGTGACGGCACTCAACAGGAGTGCCTGCAGGCCGAGGTGCCTGCCAGGCTCAGGACATTGCTGGGAGAAGGCAGGGTGACGGTCGATGGTTGATGAATATCTGGACGAGCGCGAGCAGGCCGAGCAACTCAAGAAGTGGTTCAAGGAGAACTGGCTTTGGCTGGTGGCAGGCGTAGGTCTCGGACTTGGCGGCCTCTATGGCTGGCAGGGCTGGAACAGCCACCTCGACCGCAAGGCCGAGGCAGCCGCCGTGAGTTTTGGCGAACTCGTGGAAGCGGTGGAGGCGGGAGACCGCGAGCGTGCCACCGCCCTGACTGCGGCCCTGGACGCCGAGTATGGCGGCACGGCCTACGCCGGGCAGGCGCAACTGATGATGGCCAGGGTTGAGGTGGAGTCGGGCGAATACGATGCGGCAGCCACCCGCTTGCAGGGCCTGTCGGGCCACGAGGATGCGGAGCTTGCCACCGTGGCGCGCCTGCGCCTGGCCCGGATCCGCCTGCAGCAGGAACAGCCGGATGCGGCACTCGAGGTGCTGGCCAAGCTCGATGGCTCGGCTGCGGCAGTTCGGGTAGAGGAGCTGCGCGGGGATGCCAGATGGGCTCAAGGCGACCCGGCAGCGGCCGCAGAGGCCTATCGCCTTGCCGTGGCAGCGGCCGAGTCCGGCATCGAACCCGGCGAGGTCGACCTCGACCTGCTGCGGCTCAAGTTGGCACAGGCCGAGGCGGCCGGCGGCGGCGTGACAGGAGAGACCGAATGAAGAATGCCCGCAGCGAGCGCGGAATCAGGCTGGCGGTCCTGCTCATGGCCGGCATGCTGCTGGCCTCCTGCAGCAAGGACAAGGACATCGAGCCTCCCGCCGAACTGGTGGATTTCAAGCCCTCCTGGGTGGTTTCGAAGGCCTGGACCGTGGGCATGGGCGGGGGCGACGACGTGCAGCGCCTGGCCCTGGCTCCGGCGGTGGAGGGCGAGCAGGCTTTCCTTGCCGGCCCTCGCGGAGACGTGGTCTCGGTAGGGCTGGCGGATGGCCGGTCGCGCTGGAAGGCGGATGTTGAGCGCAGCCTCAGCGCCGGCCCTGGTGTGGGTTCGGGGCTCGTCGTGGTCGGCTCGCCCGAGGGTCATGTGTTCGCGCTGGACATTGCCAGCGGCAGCCTGCGCTGGAGCGCCAGGGTCAATGGTGAAATCCTGGCCGCTCCCGCGGTAGGGCCGGGCAGGGTGGTGGTGCACACGGTCGACGGGCGGGTCCACGCACTCGATGCGGCCGACGGAGCGCTGGTCTGGACCTACGAACAGCCTGCCCCACGTCTGACGCTGCGCGGGTCTGCGCCGCCGGTCATCGAGGGCGGTCAGGTGTATTGCGCCTTCGACAATGGCAAGGTCGCGGCGCTGGTGCTCGAATCGGGCGACCTGCTGTGGTCCGCCACGGTGTCGGCGCCGAGCGGCAGGACAGAGATCGACCGTCTCGTGGACATCGACTCTGCGGTGGCGGTCACCGAGGGCGAGGTCTTTGCCGTGGGCTTCCAGGGCCGAGCGGCCATGATCGATCGCGAGAGCGGCCAGCTGTGGTGGGCGCGAGACCTCTCCAGCCATCGCGGCCTCGCGCTGGGCCGCGAGAGCCTGTTTGTGTCCGACTCAGAAGGTGCAGTGGTCGCCCTGAGCCGCCGAGACGGCACGGAACGTTGGCGTCAGGGCGCCCTGCGCCTGCGTCGACTTTCGCCACCGGTGGTAGATGGTGAAGCGGTGGTGGTGGCCGACTTCGAGGGTTACCTGCACTGGCTGGACGCCGGGTCTGGTGCGTTCCTCGCCCGCACCCGCGGGCCGGGTGCACGCGTCGGCAATCCCATGCGCTCGGCAGATGGCCTGCTCCTGGTGCAGGACGATGAGGGGTCAGTCGCTGCATACCGCGCCCGACCGAGGGGCTGAGCCGGGCTGATACCCGGCCGTTTTCCATGCTGCCGGTCATCGCGCTCGTCGGACGGCCCAACGTTGGCAAGTCCACCGTTTTCAACGTCCTGACGCGCAGCCGGGATGCGCTCGTCGCCGACCAGCCGGGCGTCACCCGCGATCGTCAGTATGGCTACGGGCGCGTGGACGACCGTCGCTTTATCGTGATCGACACCGGCGGCCTGCTGGAAACCCCGCGTGGGGTCGAACAGGCCATGGCCGAGCAAACCCGGAGGGCGATCGACGAGGCCGACCACGTGGTGTTTGTGGTGGATGGCCGTGAGGGCCTGACCGAGGGCGACCGTTTTGTCGCCGGGGTCCTGCGTCGCGGCGGCAAGGTCGCAGTACTGGCGGTCAACAAGTCCGAAGGTCGAGATGACGAGATGGCCGTCGCGGAATTCCACGCCCTCGGCCTTGGAGAGCCCATCCCGATCTCTGCCGCTCACAGTCGGGGCATGGACGTGCTGATCCAGGCGGTGCTCGGTGAGGCACCCGAGGAGCCGGACGCTATCGAGGCAGAAGGGGCGCTGCCGCGCGCGATCCGGGTCTGCGTGGTGGGGCGGCCGAACGTCGGTAAGTCCACCCTCATCAATCGGCTGCTGGGTGAGGAGCGGCTGGTTGCCTTCGACCAGCCAGGGACCACCCGCGACACCATCAGCGTGCCTTTTGAACGGGATGGTCGCCATTACGAGTTGATCGACACCGCAGGTGTGCGTCGCCGGGCCCGGGTGGAAGATTCGCTTGAGCGCTTCAGCGTCATCAAGACCTTGCAGGCGATCGAACAGGCGCACGTGGTCATCGGGGTGCTGGATGCCCGCGAGACGGTGGCAGAGCAGGACGCCACCCTGCTTGGAATCGTCGCGAACCGGGGGCGTGCCATGGTAGTGGCGGTCAACAAGTGGGATCACGTGGCCTCTGAGCAGCGCATGGAAATCCGCTCGCAGCTCGAGGCTCGTTTACGCTTCCTGGATTTCGCTCCCGTGCATTTCATCTCGGCGCTGCACGGCAGCGGCGTGGGGGAATTGATGCACTCGGTCGAGGGGGCCTTCGCTGCGGCCATGCGCGAACTGCCCACCCCGGAACTGACCCGCGTGCTGGAGGCCGCCATGCAGCAGCACCAGCCGCCGCTGGTCAGGGGCCGGCGGGTGAAGCTGCGTTATGCGCATCAAGGCGGGCGCAATCCACCGCTGATCGTCATTCATGGCACCCAGGCCGAACGTACGCCGGAGGATTACCGGCGCTACCTGACCAACTGCTTCCGCAAGGCCTTCGACCTGCACGGCACGCCGGTCAAGGTGGAATTTCGCAGCGAGGCGAATCCCTTCGCGGGCCGCCGCAACGTGCTGACCCCACGCCAGAAGCGCAGCCGCAAACGGATGATCAGGCACTCCAAGCGCTAGTTGGTTGGTTCATGGGTTGATCCCTCGGTCCTCTCGCGATAAGGTCGGGGGTGCTGAGTTATCGAGGGGATCAGATTATGCAAACACCGCGCCTTCGGGCTGGCCTCGCTGCCGGCCTGATCTTCACTTTTTTTGGCCCAGTGGTTCTGGGTGTCTCAGCCAATGAGGGCCCGCGCCGCGCTCCTCCGGCGTGGTCGCAGGCGTCCATCGACCTGGAGTCCGTGCGTCAGTCGCGGGCCGAGACCCACGCGTGGCTGAGTCGCGGCGCGGTCATGGCGGGACTTGAGCGTCCGGTTCGCGTGCAGGCGGATGAAGACAGTCTGCGTGCGCTTGATGAGGCCGTGGACGAGCGTCCGGTGCGCGTGGGGCTGGCCATGTTGGCCGATGCACCCGTAGACCTCGCGGGCGCGGCGCCGTTGGCGGCGCGCGGAGGACGCAAGGCGATCGGTCCGGGAGCGATCGAGGTCGCTGCGGACGGGAGTTTCGTGTACTCGATGGCCGTGACCTCGCCAGGTGCCACGGCCATGCGCCTGCATTTCACGGGTTTCCACCTGCCGGTTCAGGCGGCCATGTACCTGTATACGGCCGAGGGTGAGGTGTTCGGCCCGTACACCGGCAAGGGCCCGCTGGGCGACGGTGACTTCTGGTCGCACACGCTGGTGGGCGAGCGCATCGACCTGCAGGTGCGCTACGTGGGAGAGGAGGCCGGACGGGCCCTGAGGCAATCCAGGTTCAAGATAGCCGGCGTGGGGCATGTTCGACCCAAGTTCATGGCCTCGACCTGCAGCTTCAATGCGAGCTGCGTGGTGGCTGCATCCTGCACCACAGAGCCCGCCGTCGCCCAGGCACGGAGTGCGGTGGCGCACATGCAGTGGGTCTCGGGACCCTACCTGTACATTTGCACCGGCGGCCTGTTGAACGACACGGCAGACAGCGGACGGCCTTGGTTTCTTACGGCGAACCACTGTATCAGCTCGGGTAAGGATGCTCGCAGTCTGGAGAACTTTTTCCAGTTCGTGGATAGTGACTGTGGCCAGCCGGACAATTGCCTGACTGTTGGACAATTGCGCGAGTCCTGGCTTCCCGAGAAGAGAACCTTGGGTGCGAGCATCGTATCGACTTCGAGGAACACTGACCACACGCTGTTTGAACTCAGTCAGCAGGCGCCGGTTGGTGCTGCCCGGCTGGGCTGGAATGCGGAAGCGGTGGCGAGCAG
>JAURMS010000061.1 GCA_030830595.1 Gammaproteobacteria bacterium
CGGGCTGGCCGTCGAAGGGCTTGGGCATCATCGAGAGAACCATGCCGCGTGCCTCGGCCACTGCGTGCGCGGCCTGCTTGAACAGCATCAGGTGGTCGGCGCTGACCATCGCCTCGTCGAAACCGAAGTTGACTTCGTACTGGCCCTGGGCGTCGCGGTGGTCGAGCTCGATCACGTCGAGTTTGCAGGACTCGAGAGCGCGCTGCAGGGCCTGCAGCACCTGCCTGCGATGTTCCTCGTCCTGCATGTCGATGAAGTCAAGCACGATGATACCGCCGAGGTTACGCAGGCGCAGCTGGCGGGCGATGGCGACCGCGGCCTCGAGATTGGTCCGGAACACGGTGTCCTCAAGGTTGCGATGCCCGACGAAGGCGCCGGTGTTGACGTCGATGGTGGTCATGGCCTCGGTCTGGTCGATGACCAGGTGCCCACCCGACTTGAGCGGCTCCTTGCGTTGCAGGGCCCGGTCGATCTCATCCTCGACGCCGTAGAGATCGAACAGCGGTCGGTCGGACCGGCTCTGCTCGACCCGCCCGACGCTGTCGGGCATGAAGGTCATCACGAACTCCACCATGCGACGGTGCGCGTCGGGAGAATCGACCAGCACCCGGTCGATGTGGTTGCCCAACTGGTCGCGCAGCACGCGCAGATGCAGGGGCAAGTCCTCGTGAACCAGCTGACCCGGGACAGCTTGCCGGGACCGCTCCTGGATCAACTCCCAGGATCGCGTCAAAAACAACATGTCCGCCCTCAGCGCCTCGAGGGCACAGTCCTCGGCTGCCGTCCGGACAATCCAGCCACCCGCCTGCCCGGCTGGCGCAAAGGACTCGACCGCCTCGCGCAGGCGCAGGCGCTCACCCTCGGCCTCGATGCGCGAGGACACGCCGATGCCGCGCCCCTTGGGCATGTACACCAGGAAGCGCGAGGGCAGCGTGACGTAGGTGGTCAGGCGTGCACCCTTGCTGCCGATCGGGTCCTTCAATACCTGCACCAGGATCTCGTCACCCTCACTGACCAGTTGCCGGACGCTGTCTGCCCGGGGCGCCTCGATACCGTCCTCGAGCAGGGTCGGACCGGCGATGTCGTTGGCGTGCAGGAAGGCCGTGCGTTCGAGGCCGATTTCAATGAAGGCGGCCTGCATCCCCGGCAGCACCCGGACGGCCTTACCCTTGTAGAGGTTGCTGATCAGGCCACGCCGGTTGGCACGCTCCAGGAATACTTCCTGCAGCACGCCGTTTTCCACCAGCGCTGCCCGCGTCTCGCGGGGCGTGACGTTGACCAGTAATTCCGTGCTCAAGCGCCTTCCTCCTGCCAGATATCGATCCCGGCCGGCCCCAACAGTTCAGCGGTCTCGAACAGTGGCAAACCCATCACGCCCGAGTAACTGCCCTCCAGTCGCTGGATCAGCGCTGCCCCGAGACCCTGGATGGCGTAGCCACCGGCCTTGTCGAGGGGCTCACCGCTGGCCCAGTAGCGCTCCCGTTCCGCCGTCGTGGTCTCCCTGAAGGTCACCGTGGAACGACTCAGGCGCGATTCCACGCGCCCCGCAGCCATCACCGCCACTGCGGTCAGGACCTGGTGACTGCGTCCGGACAGGCTGGCCAGCATGGCCAGCCCATCCTCGCGATCCCGCGGCTTGCCCAGCAGCCTGTCATCGAGCACCACCACGGTGTCGGCCGCCAGCACCACGTCCGCCGGCTGGCAGCCGGCCTGCGCCGCGCCGGCGATGGCCTTCGCCTCAGCCAGTCGCAGCGCGCAGTCCGCCGGGGCTTCCGCGGGCCGCGGCGTCTCGTCGACCTCGATGTCCAGCACCAAGTGAGGCACCCCGATCTGCGCCAGCAGCGTCCTGCGCCGGGGTGACTTGGAGGCCAGCAGGAGTCGAGCGGAACTCATTGAATGGACACGACCTTCAGGCACCCCAGACCCTGCGGGGGCAGCAAGCCCGAAGCATAGCCGGTCACCGGACCCGGGCGAAGTGCAGCGTGCCCGAATTCTGGAGGTCAGCCCCGGTGATAGGGATGGCCACGCAACTGGCTCCAGGCACGGTAGACCTGCTCGGCGAGGATCACCCGAACCAGGCCGTGAGGGAAGGTCAGCGGCGACAGCGACCAGCGAAAGTCAGCCCTCTCGAGGCAGGCGGGATCGAGCCCGTCGGCGCCTCCGACCAGCATGACAACCCGGCGGCCCTCACGAAGCCGGAGACCCAGCCAGTCGGCCAGGCCCTCCGATGACAGGGCCCTGCCCCCCACCTCGAGGGCCACGACGTGGTCACCACCCTCGATGCGCTCCAGCATGCGGCGTCCCTCGTCGGCGCGCGCGCGCAGCCGATCGCCGCCGCGACTGCCGCGCCCGGTCGGGATCTCCACCAGTTCCAGCTTGACCTCGGCGGCGAGTCGCCGCGCGTACTCCTGATAGGCCTGGTCCACCCAGCCAGGCAGGCGAGTGCCGGCAGCGAGCAACCGGATCAGCATGCGGCGCTCAGACCGCGGAGGCCTCTCGCTGGCGGGGACGCAGGTCCCAGAGCTTCTCCAGGCCGTAGAACTCGCGGATGCGGGGCAGCATGAGGTGCACGATCACGTCCTGCAGGTCGACCAGCACCCACTCGCCCTCACGCTCGCCCTCCACGCCAAGCGGCTGATGGCCCGCGGCCTTGCACTTCTCCACGACCCGACCCGCGATCGAGCGGACGTGCCGGTCGGAGGTACCGGAAGCGATGATCATCGTATCGGCGATGTCGGTGACCCCACGCACGTCGACCACCTTGACGTTAACGCCCTTCATGTCCTCGATGGCCTCGAGGGCGATGTCGGCGACCCCCTTGGACTTGCGGCGCTTCGGCGCGGCCGCACGGGCGGTTTTTGCGTTCTTGGGCTTGCTGGTGCCAGATTTCTTGCGGGTGGCCGTCATTCCCCTGCATCACGTGACAGGGCGTAGATGCCCGTGGCGAGGATCATCCTACGCACGGGCTCGGGCATCAAGTAGCGCGGATCCCGCCCGCCCCGCAGCGCCGCCCGCAGGTCGGTGGAGGAAATATCGAGTTGGGTGCCCGGATGGATCAGGATCCGGCCCGCCGGCGCCTGCCGGAGGTCATCCGCGAGCGTCGTGCCGCGAGTTGCGACCAGTGCCGCCAGTTCGTCCGGGAACTCGGGACGGGCGCCCGGACGATGAGCCACGGCGATGTGGGCGAGCCCCAGCAGCGCCTGCCAGCGATGCCAGCCGGGCAAGCCAAGGAAGGCGTCCATGCCCAGCAGCAGCACCAGCGACTGCTGCAGGCCGAATTCCGCCCGCAGCTCCTCGAGGGTCAGCACGGTATAGGATGGCCCCGGGCGGCGCAGTTCGCGGTCGTCAACCTCGAAGTCCGCCTCGTCCTCGAGTGCCGCCCGGACCAGCTCCAGCCGCGTCCTGGCATCGAGCAGGGGCGGGCCTCGGTGGGGGGGATCGGCGGCCGGGATGAACAGGACCTTCCTCAGCCCGACCAGTTCGGACAGCTCGAACGCCGCCCGAAGATGTCCGAAGTGAATGGGATCGAAAGTGCCCCCGAAAATCCCGACGGGAGCGCTCACGCGGGCATGCCCGCCGAGGGCAGGTCGATGCCGGCCAGCGAGGTGACCAACCGGGTCAGCTCGTCCCAGGGGTCACCGGCTTCGGCACCCTTGATGCAGCGATCCACGCGGGCTGCCTGACGCAGCAAGGGGACCAGTGAGCGCCCTGCGAGGCGCCGCTCAGCCTGCTGCACCAGCTGCGTGCGA
>JAURMS010000062.1 GCA_030830595.1 Gammaproteobacteria bacterium
CGCCCGCTGCCGGAAATAGCCCAGGGACACATACCCCCAGAGATCGCGGCACAGGTCGGGGAGGATCGTGCCGAGCCCAATCAGGGCGTGGCACCAGTCCGCGATCCAGTCGTGGGGCTCGATCTGCGTGGTGTAGGGATTCCAGGCCAGGTCCAGCGCTTCCACGAAAGACCGGCTGCAGGCCAGCCAGTCGACCTCCGGGAAGGCCACCACGTGGGCGTTGTAGTTGCCTACCGCGCCGTTGAATTTGCCGAGTGGCTGCACGTGGAGCATCGCGGAGCGGGCCCTCTCGAGCCGCGCCAGCACGTTGGCCAGCTCCTTGCCGAGGGTGGTGGGACTCGCGGGTTGGCCATGGGTACGCGACAGCATGGGCAAGTCGGCCAAGGTGTGGGCGGAGCGCCGGAGGCGTTCGGTGATCGAATCCAACTGGGGGAGCAGGACCGTCCGCGTGGCTTCGCGGATCATGAGGGCGTAAGCCAGGTTGTTGATGTCCTCCGAGGTGCAGCCGAAATGCACGAATTCCAGGTGTGCCGGCGTGGCACCCGCCGGCGCCAGTTGTTCCCGCAGCCAGTACTCAACTGCCTTGACGTCGTGGCGGGTGCGCGCTTCGATGGCCTTGACCGCAGGACCGGCCGACTCTCCGGGTTCATCGGCCAGACGATGGAGTAACTCACGCGCGCCCGGCGGCAGGGCAGACAGTTCGTCGATGCCCGGGGTGGCCGCGAGATGCAGGAGCCAGCGGCACTCGACCCGGATCCTGAAGCGGATCAACGCCTGCTCGCTGAAGCAGGCCCGCAGTGCCTCCACCTGTGAGGCGTAGCGTCCGTCGAGCGGCGAGAGCGCGTGCAGGTGGCCGAGGGTCATTGGCTGGGTCTGGAATGCTAGAATGGGCCTCGATTGTAAACCAATGCAGCCCCATCTCTGGAAACTCGATACGGACGGCTTTCTGGGCCGGATCCGCTCTGTCCTCCCGCACCTGGACCTGCAGGCGGAAGGGGTGCGCATGGGGCCTTTCGGGCGGGAACAGTCCCGACGGATGCAGCACCTGTTTCCGGCAGAGCCCCGCCGGGCTGCGGTGCTCGTGCCGCTGGTGCAGCGCCCGGAGGGCCTGAGCCTGCTGTTCACGCTGCGTGCGGAGGGGATGACCAATCACGCCGGTCAGGTGTCCTTCCCCGGCGGGCGCATCGAGCCGGGTGATCCCGATGCTGCAGCCGCTGCGTTGAGGGAAACCCACGAGGAGGTCGGCATCGCACCAGGCTCTGTGGAGATTCTGGGGCTTATGCCCGATCACATGGTGATCTCCGGCTACCGCGTCACCCCGGTGGTTGGCCTGCTGGACCCGGCCGTCAGGACCTGTCCCCAGCCGAGCGAGGTGGCTGACTGCTTCGAGGCGCCGCTGGCGCACCTGCTGGATCCCGCTAACCGCGTGCTGCGTCGACTGCAGGTAGAGGGCGTCGACGTCGATGCGTTCGACCTGCCCTGGCAGAGGCACCTGATCTGGGGTGCGACCGCGGGCATGGTGTTGTGCCTGGGCGAGTTGATGGACCGCCAGCCATGAGTGTCCAAAGGCTGCTCGACATCATGGCCAGGCTCCGCGATCCCCAGGGCGGGTGCCCGTGGGACCTGGAGCAGGATTTCGCCAGCATTGCTCCCTACACGATCGAGGAAGCCTACGAGGTCGCCGACGCGATCGAGCGCGCCGATGTCGAGGGACTCCGGGAGGAACTGGGCGACCTGCTGTTCCAGGTGGCCTTTCATGCCCAGCTGGCCCGGGAGCGCGGCTGGTTCGACTTCGCTCAGGTCGCCGAGGGCATCTGCGACAAGATGGTCAGGCGCCATCCTCACGTGTTCGGCGATGTCGAGGTGGGGAGCAGCGCCGAGCAGACCGAAGCCTGGGAACGACTCAAGGCCGCGGAGAAAAAGGCCCGTGGCGGGGCCGCCGGGGCGCTCGATGACGTTCCCTTGGGCCTGCCGGCCATGACGCGTGCGCGCAAGTTGGGCAGCCGGGCTGCACGCGAGGGCTTCGACTGGCCGGATCGGGTCGGGCCACGCCAGAAGATCGCCGAGGAACTCGCGGAGCTTGATCGGGAACTCGAGGTCGGTGCCGACCGGACTCGCCTCGAATCCGAGCTGGGCGATGTACTGTTTGCGATCGTCAACCTGGCACGGCACCTGGACATCGATCCGGAGGCGGCCCTCCGGCGCACCAACCAGAAATTCTCGGAGCGATTTGCCCACGTGGAATCACGACTTCGGGAGCGCGGCCTGTCCGGGCGAGAGGCTGGGCTCGACCAGCTCGAGGTGTGGTGGCAGGAAGCCAAACGCCGGGAACGGGGGGACTGATCGTTCAGCCGGGATTCATGGCCGGCTCGGTTAGAATAGGCCCATGAAGTTCCCGTCCCTCGCCAACTACCTGTTGAGCCTGCTGCTTGCAGTCGGGCCATGCGCGGGCGTCCTTGCTCAAGAACGTCCGGCGAGGTCCGGCATGTCCCTTGATCAGGCCGTCGCGATGGTTGAAAGCCGCTACGGGGGCCGGGTGGTGAAGGCCGAGCGCAAGGGCGAGGGCGAGCGAGCGGCCTACCGTATCCGGGTCCTGACCGAGGATGGCCGGGTGCTCGACCTGCGTGTCGATCCGGCCTCCGGCAGGATCAGGTAGGTGGTTGGGTGAGGGCGCTGCTGGTCGAGGACGAGCCTGCCCTGCGCGAGGGCCTTGTTCGACGCCTCAAGACCCAGGGTTTCGTGGTGGATGTTGCAGAGGACGGTCGGGTCGGCGAATACGCTGGCCTCGAGTATCCGATCGACGTGGCCATCGTCGACCTCGGCCTCCCCGGCCGGGACGGCATGGAATTGATCCGGGCCTGGCGGGGCGCGGGGCGCAGTTTCCCCATCCTCGTGCTGACGGCGCGGGACCGCTGGCAGGACAAGGTCGAGGCCCTGCAGGCAGGCGCTGACGACTACGTCACCAAGCCGTTCAACCACGAGGAACTCGATGCCCGGCTGCGCGCGCTGCTGCGGCGCTCCGGTGGCTGGTCCCAGCCAACCCTGCGCAGCGGCGCCGTGGAGCTGGATACCCGTTCGCAGTCGGTCAAGGTCGGTGGCGAGACGGTAGAGTTGACGGCCTTTGAGTACCGACTGATGGAATATCTCATGCTGCATGCCGGAGAAGTCGTCTCCAAGGCCGAACTGGCCGAGAAGCTCTATCAAGAGGACATGGAGCGCGACAGCAACGTGATCGAGGTGTTCGTCGGACGCCTGCGCCGCAAGTTGGATCCCGATGGCACGGCGCGGCCTATCGAGACACTGCGCGGGCGCGGTTACCGGATGACCCGCGACTGAAATCGTGGTCACCCTGCCACACGCGCGCTCGCTGTCCGGCCGGCTCTCCCTGCTGCTGGTAGGCGTCGGACTGCTGGGCTCTGGGACCGCGGCCTGGTTCCTGGATGGCCTGTACCGCACGCGCGCCCTGGAGGCGCGGCGTGAGGTCCTGCAGGCGCAGTTCCTGGCGCTGGTCGCTGCGGCCGAGCTCGATGCGGACGGTCGTCTTCTGCCCTCCTCGGTGGCCGATCCCCGCCTGTCATTACCCGACAGCGGCCTGTATGCCTCGATTTGGCCTGCAGGCGGGGGCAGCGGCTGGCGGTCGGATTCAACGGCCGGCGAGGCCGACCTGTTGCCAGAGGTGGTCGAGCCTGGGGAGCAGCGTTTCCGGCGAGTCGTGCGCGAGGACGGCACGCCGCTCTTGGTGTTGAGCCGGGCCATCAGTTGGGAGACCGGGGAGCAGGCGCGCCCGTTCGTCATCAGCGTGGCTGAGAGCCTGCTGCCCTACGAGGCTGGCGTGGTCGAGGTCCGCCGGGCGCTGTTGCTGGGTGCCCTGCTGCTGGGCCTCATGCTGGCAGCCGGCGCGCTGCTGTCCTTGCGGATCGGGCTGCGTCCGCTGCGGCTTCTTGGCAGGCAGATC
>JAURMS010000063.1 GCA_030830595.1 Gammaproteobacteria bacterium
ATCTCCGGACGACCGAGAAACCAGGCTACGGCCAGGCTGCGCGTCAGGCCGTCGAGCCCGCCCGCGTGGTCGCGGTCAGCATGACTGATCACGGCGAGGGCGAGGCGGTCGAGGCCCCGGCTGCGCAGGTAGGGAACCAGAGAGTAGGCGGCCGCAGACCCGCCCTGCCAGGCAGGCCCGACGTCGAACACCATGACCCGCCGGGAGGTCTCGACCACCGTGGCCAAGCCATGTCCGACATCGAGCACCCGCAGCCTTAACTCTCCGTGTCCCGGTCGCCCCGGCGCCTGCAGTACCAGCGTCAGGAGCAGGGCCAGCGCCAGCCAGCGGGTCGCCGGCAGGGGCACCCTGACGGCCGTCAGCACGCCAAGCATCGACAAGCCCGCGAGCCACGGTGGCGGTGCCGCCAGCCAACTCATCGCAAGTGGATGTGACGCGATCTTCGACAACAGGCCCCAGGTGGGCTCCAGCCATCCGCCGAGCATGGCCCAGAGATCTGCGGCCGCCGCGGGCCATACCGGCATCAGCGCCAGCGCCAGCAAGAGCAGCGGCAGCAGCAGGAAGGAAAACACCGGGATGGCTACCAGGTTGACCAGCGGACCGACCCGCGAATAGCCGCCGAATACGGCAACCGACACGGGAACGAGCGCCAGCGAAAGGCTCGCCTGCAATGTGACGAATCCCCACAGCCCCCTACTCGACCAGGCGAACACCAGCATCAAGACTGCAACGAACGACAACCAGAAGGCGGCGGAGCCCATCTCCAGGGGTGCGGGCAGGACGATGGCCAGCGCACAGGCCGCCACCAGGTCTGCGGCCGAAACCTGCCGACGGGTCAGGTGAACGAGCGCGACCATGCTGACCGCAATGGCGGTCCGGAGCGTGGGCAAGGAGGCGCCCGCAAGCAGCGAATACGCCCAGGTGGCCATGACCACGAGCAAGGTCCGGCAAGTCGGCCAGGCCGAAGTCCAGGACGCAGAACCCAGGGCACGGAAGGCCCACTTGAGCGACCAGGCGACCACCACGGCAAAGGCCGTGACGTGCAGGCCGGAAATGGCGATCAGGTGAGCCACTCCCGTATGGATGAAGGTCTCCCTCAGGTCGCTGGGAATGTCGCCCCGCAGGCCAACCGCCAAGCCCTGCAGGACGGCGGCCGAGTTCGGTGCCTGCACGGCCTCGGCGATGGCAGCACCGACCGCCCCCCGCATCCGCTGGACCGGCCAGCCCGCGGCGACCGCCTCCCTGCGGGGCTGGCCGTCACGGGGCGCTACGTAGGCCGTGGCCGCATAGCCGCGGCGGAGCAGGTCGAGTTCCCGATCAAACACGCCCGGGTTGAGGTGCGCCCGGCGACAGCGCAGGCGCAGGGGCAGTCGCCAGCGCTCGCCCACCGCTGGCGCCTCGCTCGCGTCATACCAGGCCACGCGCAGCGTGCGTGACGGTCCGCTCCCGACGGTCTGAAAATCGAAGTCCAGTTTGCCTGGACGCTGCTCCGGGACGGAGGTGATCCAGCCGCTGGCCTCCAGACGCACCCGTTGTTCAGTGCAGGGCAGTTCGCCGTCCAGCGCGAGATGACCATGCAGACAGGCCAACATGAAACCGAGCCCTGCACAGCCGACCAGGCGCCAGCGAACCAGCAGGCACAGCGCGGACAGCCCTGCCCACAGCGCCAGTGCGCCGACTCCCGGCAGGCCACGCAGCCAGAAACTGCCGGACATCCCGATCAGCAGGGCGAGGACAGGCCATCTCACCCACTGATCGTGACCCGCGAAGCTGGACGGAGGGAGCCGCTCAGTCGCTCAATTCGCGTAGTTTTCCATCCTCGAGGACGAGCCGCCGCTGCAGGCGCTCGGCCAGTACCCCGTCATGGGTAACGATGACCAGGCTCGAGCCCCACTCGCGGTTGAGTTCCAGCATCAGCTCCAGCACCTGATTCGCATTGGCCGAATCGAGGTTGCCGGTGGGTTCGTCAGCCAGCACTAGCGGAGGCCGTGTGACCAGCGCGCGGGCGACCGCGGCCCGCTGACGCTCGCCGCCCGACAGTTCCGAGGGCCGATGCTCAAGGCGTGCCCCGAGGCCCACCCTTTCAAGCACCAGGCGGGCGGACTCGAAGGCCAGCCGGCGATCGTCGTGACGAATCAGTAACGGCATGGCCACGTTCTCAAGCGCCGTGAACTCCGGTAACAGATGGTGAAACTGATACACGAAACCGAGCTGGCGATTGCGCAGCCATCCTCGTGCCGCCTCGCCGAGCAGCGCAGGATTCTCGCCGCCGATCAGGACCTGGCCCGTCGTCGGCACGTCGAGGGCGCCCATCAACTGAAGGAGGGTCGTCTTGCCCGAACCGGAGGCACCCAGGATGGCCACGGTCTCACCAGCCTGCACCGAGAGTTGCAAGCCCGCCAGCACGGTCAGGGTCACCGGCCCCTGACGGAAGGACTTGCCCAGATCGGTGCAGGCCAGCACGGGAAGATTTTTCGAGGTGGCTTCGGACTCAGACATCGTGACGCAGGACCTCCGCCGGTTCCGTGCGAGCTGCCCGCCAGGCGGGATAGAGGGTAGAGAGCATACCGAGGGCCACCGCGATGAGCGACACCAGCCCCACGTCTGCGAAGCGCACATCGACCGGCAAGCGGTCGATGAAATAGATCGTCTCATCGACCAGCCGGGTATCCAGCAGCGCCTCCAGCGCACCGACCAGCGCGGTCAGGTTAAGGCTCAGCAGCAACCCGCCCGCCACGCCCAGCAGCGTACCCAGCAGGCCGATCACCGTGCCCTGCGCAAAAAATACCGAGAGAATCGCGCCCGGGCTGGCCCCCAGGGTGCGCAGGATGGCGATCTCACCCTGCTTGTCGTGCACGACCATCACCAGGGTAGCCACAATGTTGAAGGCGGCAACGGCCACGACCAGCAGCAGCACCACCAGCATGATCGAGCGCGTCACCTGGATGGAGCGGAAGAAATTCGCCTGCCGCCGGGTCCAGTCGGTGATGTAAAACCCGCCTCCCTCGTTGAGGGCCAGCGCGCGGACAGTCTCACCCGCCGCAAAGGGCTCGCTGAACAGGAAGCGCAGGCCGGTCACCGTATCGCCCATCCGCAGGAACCTTTGCGCATCCTCCAGGTGAACCAGGGCGAGGGTGCTGTCGAATTCATACATGCCCGCATCGAAGGTGCCCGCCACCTCGAAGCGCCGCAAGCGTGGCACCACGCCGGCCGGGGTAACCACCCCATCCGGCACCACCAGCAGGACGCGATCGCCCAGCCCGACCCCCAGCTGGCTGGCCAGCTCGACGCCCAGCAGGACCCGGAAACGTCCAGGCTCCAGGGCCTGCAGGGAACCCTCCACGAACAGGCCCGCCAGCGAGGAGACGCCCGACTCAGAACCGGGCAGCACACCCCGCAACTCCGCCGCCCTCGCCGCCTCACCGCGCACCAGCATGGCGCGCCCCTCAACGAAGGGCGTGGACGCCAACACCCGTTGATCGGTGCCGGTCGATTCCGCAAGGGCAGGCCAGTCCACCAGCCGACCATCCAGTGCCTCGAGGGTCGCATGCGCAGTCACGTCGAGGATGCGCTCGCGCACTTCCTGCTCGAAGCCGTTCATCACGGACAGCACGGTGATCAGCACCGCCACACCCACCGCGATGCCCGCCGTGGCGATCAGCGACACCACCCCGGTAAAACGCTCACCCGACCGCAAGCGCAGGTAGCGACGGCCGATCCACACCGGCAGGGGCAGCTGCGGCCTAGTCATGGCGCAGGGCCTCCGCAGGTTCGACGGCGGCGGCCCGCCGCGCCGGATACCAGGTGGCCAGCGAGGTCGCGACCAGCGCACCGACGGCAACCAACAGCACGTCGCCGCCCTCCAGCTTGGAGGGAATGCGGGTGATGTAGTAGACCTCGGCGTCGAAAACCTGGAAGCCAAACAGCGCCTCCACCCACGCGGCCAGGTCGGGCAGCCCATGGGCGAGGATCACTCCCGCCAACACCCCGAGTCCCGTGCCGAGCCAGCCGATGATCAGGCCCTGAAAGGCAAAGACCCCCACGACGCCACCCGGGGTCATGCCGAGCGTGCGCAGGATGGCGATGTCGCCGCGCTTCTCGCCCACCACCATCACCAGGCTGGCGACAATATTGAAGGCCGCCACGGCCACGATCAGGCCGAGGATCAGCCCCATCATGAGCTTCTCGAGGTGCACAGCGCGGAAGTAGGCGCTGTGCTCCCGTGTCCAGTCCGAGACCTCCCAGGCCGGGCCCAGTCCGTCCCGCAAGCGTCCCGCCAGCGAGGGGGCGGCCATCGGATCGTCGAGGGTGAGCGACACACCCGATGCGGCGCCCCCACCCGCCAGGGCGGCCACATCCTCGAGCGTGGCCAGGGCCAGGCTGGCGTCGAGGTCGGCCAGTCCCACCTCGAAATTTCCACGCAACTCGAACGCCCCCACCACGGGCAGCAAGCTGCCTGCGGAGTCGGTGCGTGGAAACAGCAGGGTCAGCTCGTCGCCCGGCACGGCACCGAGACGATTCGCCAGCACCTGTCCGGTCAGCATCCCCCGCTCGCCAGGGGTGAGGCCGGCGGCCACTGCACCCCTCACCAGCACCGGCGCCAGCTGGCCCCGGAGGGAGACGAGTCCCTGCAGCTCGATGAAGGGCTCCGCCCGCTGGATGCGCGGGTCGAACGCCAGCAGACGTTCGGCCGTCTCGACCAGTTCGGCCGGTGAGGCCCCGGGATCACGGACCGTGACGTGAGCAGAGATCGACAGCAGGCGGCTACGGAGTTCGGCCTCGAAACCGTTCATCACCGACAGGACCGCGATCAAGGCCGCCACACCCACGCAGACCCCGCCCACCGACACGACGGTGATGAAGGACGCGAGGGTCGAACGCCGCCCGCGGCGCGCGTAGCGCAGGCCAATTGCCGCGGGAAGGGGACGAAGCATGGGGGCCTATTGAAACATAGGACCGACCTGAACCCGACATAGATCACTTTTTTCATGCACTTATGCCACAATCCTCGACAGTGTCCCGCTGCCGGGTGTTAAGATCGGCTCTGGAGGTACAGCGATGCGTCGTTCCATTCGGTTGCTGGCAGCCCTGTTCCTGGTATCCCCGCTGGCCGTAAGCCAGAACCTCGAGGTGCCGGCAGGCTCAGCCGAGCGTGCCGCACAGGCAGTTCCCCTGCCGGGATCGAGCATGGCCGCGGTGGAGGCCTCCCTCGGTGCACCCACCAACCGGTACGGTCCGGTCGGCGACCCGCCGATTACCCGCTGGGACTACCCGGGCCTCGCGGTCTTCTTCGAGTACGATAAGGTCCTGCACAGCGTCGTGATCCAGGGCGGCCGCTGACTCTGGCTGGCACCCGCTGAGGTGCCAGCGACCTTCAAGTTCGATGAGGAACGAATGACTGCAGACCGACTGCTGGGCGTGCCCCTGCCCGCTCCGGCCGAAACCCTTGCGTGGGGTGAGTTGTATGGCTCGGCCCGCGCACTTGCCATCGTGGAACTGGCCCTTGAGGCCCACGGACCGGTGCTGGTGGTGGCCGAGACCAATCGGCAGGCGGTCTCGTTACAAGGCGAACTGACGTTTTTTGCAGGTGCCGGCCTGCCGGTTCGCGCACTGCCCGGCCACGAGACGCTGCCCTACGATCCCTTCTCTCCACATCCGGACATCGTCTCCGAGCGGCTGGAGACCCTCGCGGCCCTGCCTCACCTGCGCCGAGGCGTGGTCATCGTCAGTGCAGACACCCTCACCCAACGCCTGCCACCGCGGCAGCACGTGGAGGCCCACAGCTTCGACCTGGTGCGAGGCACCCGCCTCGACCTGACGGCCTTTCGCAGCCGCCTGAGCGCCGCCGGCTATGCCGCCGTCGGGCAGGTCATGGCTCATGGTGAATACGCGATCCGCGGGTCGGTCATCGACCTGTTCCCGATGGGTGCCGGGGAACCCCTGCGGCTGGATCTCTTCGATGACGAGATCGAGACGATTCGCCACTTCGATCCCCAATCGCAACGCTCCACCGGTGCACTGGATGCGCTGCGCCTGCTGCCGGCACGCGAGTTCCCCACCACGCCGGAGGCGGTGACCGCGTTCAGGCAGCGCTGGAGGGCGGTCTTCGAGGGCGATCCCACGCGCAGCCCGGTCTATCGTTCCGTGAGCGAGGGCCTCGCACCGGCCGGCATCGAGTCCTGGCTACCGCTTTTTTTCGAGCGCCTCGCCTCGGTATTCGACTACCTGCCAGGCGACACCACCGTCGTGCTGGCCGGCGAGGTCCGGCATGGTATCGGGACGTTCCTGGACTCCGTGGAGGAGCGTTACGAGCAGCGCCGGCACGACCTTGAACGGCCGCTCCTGCCACCCGCAAGCCTGTACCTCACGCCCGAGGAGATTGAGGACCGACTCGGCAAGCTCGCCTGCGTGATCGCAGGGTCGGCTAAGCTGGATCCGCTCAGCGTGCAAGGCCGCTGGCATAACGGTGGCAGCACCGTCCCGCCGGCCTTGCGCATCGATCCGCGATCAGAGGATCCCGCTGGCGCCCTGCGACACTTCCTGGCTGGCTTTGCCGGTCCTGTCCTGCTGGTCGCCGACTCTGCCGGTCGGCGAGAGACCATCCTGGAGTTGTTGCGCGGGCAGCAACTCGATCCCCGGCCGGTTCAAGGCTGGTCGGAGTTCGTGGCAGCCAAGGTACCGCTGGCAGTCTGTGCTGGCGCCGGCATCGGCAGCCTGGTCCTGCCGGGACCCAGACTGGCGATCATTGCCGAAGATCAGTTGTTCGGTGAGCGGGCCCGTCAGGAACGACGACGACGGCGGGCCGACCGCGACCCCGGGGTCATCCTGCAGGAACTCACCGACCTGTCCCCCGGCGCGCCGGTGGTGCATGAGGCATATGGCGTCGGGCGCTACCTTGGGCTGCGGGTGATGGACGTCGAGGGACATCCCGGCGAGTTCCTGGTCATCGAATATGCGGCAGGGGATCGCATCTACGTGCCGGTGCAGGGCCTGGACCAGGTCAGTCGCTACACGGGGGCCTCGCCTGACAGCGCACCGCTGCACAAGCTGGGCAGCGACCAGTGGGCACGGGCCCGCCGTAAGGCCGCCGAACGGATACGCGACGTGGCTGCCGAGCTGCTGGATTTGTATGCGCGGCGCGCGGCACGACAGGGTCAGTCCGTCGCCCTGCGCGAGGCCGAGTACCAGGCTTTCGCCGCCGCCTTTCCCTTTGAGGAAACCCCCGACCAGGCCGAGGCCATCCGTCAGGTGCTGGCCGACCTGGCCTCCGGACAGCCGATGGACCGGGTCGTCTGTGGCGATGTCGGCTTCGGCAAGACCGAGGTGGCCCTGCGCGCCGCCTTCACTGTTGCGATGGCCGGTCGGCAGGTGGCGGTGCTCGTCCCAACCACGCTCCTGGCCCAGCAGCATGCGCGGAATTTCGCCGACCGCTTCGCCGACTGGCCCATCCGTGTGGAAGACCTGTCGCGCTTTCGCACGGCGGCCGAACAGAAGCGGGTGATCGCGGGCCTCAAAGACGGCGCGGTGGACGTGGTCATCGGCACCCAGCGCCTACTGCAGAGGGACGTGGCCTTCAAGGCGCTGGGCCTCGTGATCATCGACGAGGAGCACCGTTTCGGGGTGCGGGACAAGGAACGGCTGCGCCAGCTTCGGGCCGACGTGGATACCCTG
>JAURMS010000064.1 GCA_030830595.1 Gammaproteobacteria bacterium
GAAGCCGGCCCACTTCGGCGAACGGCTGACCTTCCAGCTGGGGGTGACGAAAATCGGCCGGACCTCCTGCTCGCTGGACATCAACGCGTCCTGTCAGGGTGAGGTTAGGATGACCGTCCGGCAGGTACTGGTTTTCATCGACCAGAAAAAGCGCACCCCGGTACCCATCCCTACCGACATCGCCAAACGGATGAAGCGCTTCATGGCGGTCCCTCCCAAGGCTTGATCGACCTCTCCCGCTGATCTATATTTATTTTAGGTTTAAAACAAACTTCTGGCCATTGGGGGTCCTTCAGCATGAACACACAAAACCTGCTCGGCGACCTGGTGGGCGCGCTGGCCTCGGGCAAGCTCAAGGTCATCGACCTCACCCAGACGCTGTCACCCGAGTTTCCCACCCTCGAATTGCCACCCCAGTTCGGGCAGTGCGAGCCACTGCGCGTGGAAAAGGTCTCGGAATACGACGACCGCGGCCCACTCTGGTACTGGAACAATTTCTCCTGCAACGAACACACGGGCACGCATTTCGACGCGCCGATCCACTGGGTGACTGGCAAGGACCTGCCAAACAACTCGGTCGACACGCTGCCGGTCCAGGAGCTGGTGGGACCCGCGCTGGTGATCGACTGCTCCGCTGAAAGCGCTGCCAACCCGGACTTCCTGCTGGATGTCGCACACCTCGAGCGCTGGGAAGCGGCCCATGGCCGGATCGATGAAGGCTCCTGGGTGCTGATGCGCACCGACTGGTCCAAGCATTCCAGCTCGGCGCGCTACAAGAACATGGACGAGACCGGCCAGCACACGCCCGGGCCGACGCCAGAGGCGGTCAAGTTCCTGGTGGAGGAGCGCGGCATACGCGGCTTCGGCACCGAGACGATCGGCACCGATGCCGGCCAGGCCCATTCCATGAACCCTCCCTACCCCGCGCATCACTACCTGCATGGCGCGGGCCGCTATGGTCTGCAGTGCCTGACTAACCTGGACCTGCTGCCCACCCGCGGCGCCGTCATCATCTGCCCGCCGCTCAAGCTCCAGCGGGGCTCGGGCAGCCCGCTCAGGGTGCTGGCACTGGTGGCCAGCTAGGGCGAGGGTACCTCGGCCAGGGCGCGCGCGCGCTGCTCGGCCACCCACTCAGCGGGACTGATTCCATCGGCTGGGGAGATGGCGCCGGCCAGGATCTGCCGGAAGCGTGCCATGCCTCGCTCGTGGGTCTCGCCGTAGCCACGCACCAGTTTCTGGCAGTTGGCCAACTCCACCGCCAGGGCGGGGTCGGTGGCGGCAGCCTGATGCAGCGCCGCCAACCACGCTTCCATCGCCGCGGTTTCCTCGCGGTAACGGAGCGTCAGGCGTCGCCAGCGCTTCAGGCCGGCGAGTGAACGCATAAACAGGTAGCCGCTGATCGTACTGGTGCGTATGCGTCGACCCCCGGTCCACCGGCCGAGCAGTCGGCGCCAGGCAGGCGAGGAACGCAGCCAAGCCCCCAGCCCAGCTGGCATGGTGCCGCAGATCTCTTCGACGCGCGGCCTGAGGAAGTCGGTGAGTTCGACGATGGCGCCGGGCCGTGGGGAGGACGGGCGCAGCACTTGCGCAAGGCGCTCCGGTCGGGTCTTGAGTTCCGCCACCCGGATGGTGTCCTCGAAGGACATCCATAGGGCCAGGCCCTGGGCCGTCGCCTTCAGCAAGTCGCTACCCGGAGTGGTATCGACCGCAGCGATCGACTGCAGGCGGTCGAGGTAGAGCGCGGCATGGCGCAGGTCCTGATAGTCCAGCAGCCGGGCAACACCCAGCCGTAGAAGCGACCAGGCCGCCTCCGGAAACTCGCCCTGTATCCGCTCGGAGAAAGCCGCCGGCACCGCCGCTTCCGCAGCCTGTTGGCGCGATTCGCCGCCGTCGGCTCCCGCCTTGCCAGCCGCAAGGTGCTCAAAGGCAGCCTCGAAGGCGCGCAGGTTGGCCTCGACCGCGATGCCGTTATCGCGAATCGCCTGCCGGTAAGCCTCGCGCTTAAACGGCAGCCCCGCGGAGGCGGCTATGGCGCCGAGAATGACCGCGCTGATGACGGCGCCGTTTCGGGTCGCCAGGGCATCCATGTCGAATGCCACCAGGGCCTTGGCGGCACGCTCGGCCTCCTCGCGAATGGCCGCTGGGTTCGAGCGTCCGTCCCCGGGATGGGATTTCTCGGCAACAGTGTAGGAGCGATGGGTGGAGGCGATCAGCGTCGTCCTGTCCGCCGTGACCAGCCCCCGCTGGATCATGCGGCCCGCCTCGACCCATTCCGATGCCACCACCACGTCGACATCTCCGGGGCTCGGCATCAGGGCCATGATCGGGCGACGGCCGTCAGCAGGCAGGGCGGCTGCGGGAAACAGCTCCAGGTAGTAGATGGTGGCACCCGTGCGCTGGGCGACCCCCGGCACCGAGGTCGCCTGGATGAGCCAATCCGAGGCCACCGCGACGCGGGTCATCCAGTCCACCACCACGCCACCGCCCTGGCCGCCCAGGGCGCCCAGCACCAGCGAGATCGGCCTCGAGGGCGCGCTCATGACGCCACCTCGCGCGGCGCGCCGGCCAGCCAGGTGATCACCCGGCGACGCAGCGTATTCAACCAGCGCTCCCAGCGCCCCGGATTGAGGACAGTGTCGACTCGGTGGAACGAGGGGCACAGGATGGCCGCGTGGGCCACCTCGCCGCAGACGCCGCATCCCACGCAGGTATGATCGACGTGCGCCACGGGCTCCGGACGGAGCGGGTCGCTGGAGGGCTTGAGGGTCAACGAGGGGCAGCCTGACAGCCGGATGCAGGAGTGATCACCGGTACACACCTGCTCATCCACGCCGAAGCGCTCCTTGACCACCCGCCCACCTTCCTGTTCACGTCGCTTGAGCAAGCCACCGATGCGTCGCTGACGATTCAGCTGGCACTCCCCCTCGGCAATCACGACTTTCGGGCCGCGAAAGGGAGTAGTCAGGGCCTCGCGCAGCACGCTCATGCTTTCCTTCATGTCGTAGGTGCCGATGCGCCGCACCCACTCCACTCCCACCCCGCGTACTGCCTTCTCGATGGGGTGTTTGAGGTCACGGCCGGTCATCTCGCCACGCGAAGAGGGAATGAACTGGCCGCCAGTCGCTGCGGAATAGCCGTTGTCGACGATGATGGTGACGCCATCATGCTTGTTGTACACCGCGTTGCCGATGCCACTGGTCAGTCCGTTGTGCCAGAAGCCACCATCGCCCATCAGCGAAATCGCCCGCCGGCCCTCGACCCGGTTGAGCGCGGATGCGCCGGCGGAGCCCAGGCCATAGCCCATGATGCTGGCGCCTAGGTTGAAGGGCGGCAGGGTGGCGAAGGAATGACAGCCAATGTCGGCGCTCACGTGCAGCGCACCCATCTCCCGCTGCAGCAGGTTGAGCGAGGCAAACAGCGGGCGCTCCGGACAGCCGGTGCACAGGCCCGACGGCCGGGGCGGCACATTGGCCGCCAACTGCGCCGAAGGCCGCAGCGGCACGACGATCTCGCGCACCGGACGCAGGGCCTCCGGCGCGTGGTCCGCCAGGAACCTGCGCAATCCTTCCAGCACGACCGCACCGGTATATTCGCCTGCCCTGGGCAGCGGCCCCTTGCCCACCACCCTGGTGGGGCAGCCGCTGGCCGCAAGCTGGCTGGCGATGGCCTGTTCCAGGAACTCGGGCTGTCCTTCCTCGATCACCAGCAGCGCCTTCTTGCCGGCGGCAAACTCCTCGAGTTCGTCGGGAATAAGGGGATAAGTCACGTTGAGCACGTAAACGGGAATGCGGGTCTCGCCGTAGATATCGGCTAACCCCAGCCGCTCCAGGCCGCGCATGACCGTGTTGTACAGGCCGCCCTGCACCACCAGGCCCACCGCTCCATCAGCGGGTCCGAACACCTCGTTGAGCCGGTGTTCGCGGATATAGCGAACGGCTGCCGGCCAACGCTCATTGATCTTCTCCTGCTCCTGCAGGTAGGTCGATGGCGGCAGGATGATCCGATCGTAGGTGCGCTCCGGCTTGGCCAGCGCATCGGCGGCCGTGAACGAGGGCTTGCGGTTATTGCGGGTCTCGAAGCTGCCGTACATGTGGCAGGCACGAATTCGCATCATGAACATCACGGGGGTGTGGCTGGCCTCCGAGAGGTCAAAGCCCTGCTCCACCATGCGCACCATGGTGGGCAGGTCGGTGCGCGGGTCCAGCAGCCACATCTGCGACTTCATGGCGAAGGCATGGGTGCGCTCCTGCATGATGCTGGCGCCCTCGCCATAATCCTCACCGACCACGATCATCGCCCCACCGGTCACGCCCGCCGAGGCCAGGTTAGCCAGGGCGTCGGAGGCCACGTTGGTGCCCACAGTCGATTTCCAGGTGACCGCTCCGCGGATCGGGTAGTTGATGGAAGTGGCCAGCATGGCCGCCGCCGTCGCCTCGCTGGCGCTGGACTCGAAACTGACGCCCAGCTCCGCGAGGATCTCGCTGGCATCCGCAAGCACGTCCATCAGGTGGGAAACCGGCGCACCCTGGTAGCCACCGACGTAGCCAACACCGGCCTGCAAAAGCGCCTTGGTCACCGCCAGGATGGCCTCGCCCTCGAAGGTCTCGCCATCACCAAGGCGCAGGCTCTGCACCTCTTTCGCGAATGATCGCTCAGCCATCTTCCAGTCCCCCACCTCGCCTGAACCAGGCATTTACCAGGTCAGTTGATAGTGGATTTTTAGTTGAAAAGTCAAGTATTGCCCTGGCCGCAGGCCCCACCCAGAATGGCGCCATGGCCCAGTCGACCAAGTTGGCAGGTTCGCGTAACGCCAAGCGGCGGGGCGATCCGGCTGCCCCGGGTTTCAGCCTCGACGATTCGCCCTTCTTCCTGGTGAACCAGGTCGCTGCCGCCTACGCTGGTGTCATGGAAACCTCGCTGCGAGCAGTGGGCATGGACATTCCGCGCTGGCGAGTGCTGATGCTGGCCCAGCAGGGCGGGTGGCTGCCGGTAGGCGAGGTCGCGAAGCTGGCTGGCATGAAGCTGCCCACCGCCACCAAGGTGGTACAACGGCTGGCTCGCGATGGCCTGGTGAAGACCCGGACTTCCCGGACCGACCGGCGGGTCACCGAGGTCGGCCTGTGCCCGCGAGGTCGGCGCGCCGTTGCCACCATCCGCTCCGTCGCCAGCGGCGTTTACCAGCGGGCGTTCGTCGGCTTCAGTGCCGAGGAAATCAGCTCGCTCACCCTACTCCTACGACAGTTGAGACAGGCGCTCGAGCCCCCCCGCTCTAGACGAAGGACACCTGGCGGCTGAACGGCATGTCCCGCAGGCGCTTGCCGGTGGCCGCGAAGATGGCGTTGGCCAGGGCCGGCGCGGCCGGGGGAACGGGCGGCTCACCAATCCCGCGCACCCGGGCGCCGTTTTCCAGGCCGCGGACCGTGATCTCGGGACACTGATACAGCCTGAGCCCGGCGTGGACGTGAAAGTTCGACTGCTGGGGCATGCCATCCGCATAGGTGATCTCGCAGTTCATGGCGTGTCCGAGACCCCAGGCGACGCCACCCTTGAACAGGTTGTCGAAATTGACCGGATCCACCACCCGACCCACTTCCGCCACCGCGAAGACGCGATCGATGCGGATACCGGCGCCGGTGTCGGTGACTTCCACCACCTCGGCCACCTGCACCCCGAAGGACTCGACGAAGGCGATCCCGCGACCGCGTCCAGGTCCCATCGGCGTGCCCCAGCCCGAAAGCTCGCCCACCGCCTCCAGAACCTTGCGCGATAACGGCTCGTTACACAGCCGCAGGCGTTCCTCCAGGGGATCGGCCCCTGCCGCATGGATCAACTCGTCCAGGAAGGTCTCTGCGAAAAATCCCCCGGTCGAGGCACCGACTGCGCGCCAGGACGAAGTCGGCGCCAATTCGGGCACCTTATAGCCGGAGACTCGAAAGTGGGGGATGGCATAGGGCAGGTTCCAAACGCCCGCGACGATCTGCCCATCCGGTCCCGGGATCGATTGACCCAGCCGGCCCATTTGCGACGACGACGAGGACACGGTGGCAATCGCCAGGTCCAGTGCCTGCACCCTGCCGTCGCGCACCATACCGCGGCCGCGCGCCATGCCGATCTGGCGGGGATAATCCTGGGCAAAATCTTCCTCGCGGGTATAGGTCAGCTTGATGGGCGTCCCGCGACGCCGGTTGGCAATCTCCGCGCACAGCGTGACATTGTCGAACTCCAGCCGGTGCCCGAAGCTGCCGCCCATGTACTGGTTGTGAAAGCGCACCTGCTCCGGCTCGTGGCCAGTGATGGCCGCCACCTTTTGCTGCAGGAAACGCGGCATCTGGTGTCCCGCCCACACCTCCACGCCATCCTCATCCACCCGCACGATGGCGGACAGTGGCTCCAGCGGCTGGTGCGCCACGTAGGGCGCGCGATACTCGGCCTCGACGACCTCGCCGGTATTCAGTTCGGCGACCACGTCCCCCTCTTCGCGCCAGACCTTGTCGAGCCGCTCCTCGGTGAACGAGGCCGCGACTTCCGCCCAGTGGGCGGCCTGCTCGGCCGGGTAGGGCGCAGGTCCCCACTCGCACTCGACGGCGGCCACGGCCTGGAACGCATTCCAGGTGTGATCCGCCACCACGGCCACGCCGCGCGTGACCGGCAGCACCTCGACGACACCGGGCATGGCGAGGGCGCGCGCGGCATCGAAACCCAGCAGCTCACCGCGGCGTGGGTTCGCCCTGACCGCCGCGTGCTGCATGCCCTCGATCTTGAGGTCGATGCCGTAGGCCTGCTGGCCGGTGGACTTGGCGAGGATGTCCAGGCGCTGCATCGGCTTGCCGATGAGGCGCCACTCGGCAGGCTCGCGCAGCGGCACATCCTGTGCCGGTTCGAGGCTGGCCGCGGTGGCGGCGAGGGCGGTGTAGGGCACCGTCCTGCCATCAGGCAGCACCACTGCAGCCGAGCGCGTCGCGAGTTCGGACACCGGCACGTCGAACTCGCGCGACGCCGCCAGCTTGAGGGTTTCACGGGCGGTCGCACCAGCCTCGCGAAGCTTGACCCAACTGTCCGGCACGGAACTGGAGCCGCCGGTGAGCTGCATGCCCATCAGCTTGAACACGGCGTTCATCAGCCCCCGCGTGGCGTTGGCAGCAAGCCCATCGTCGCTGGAGAGGAACGGCACGTCGGTGCTGCCTGCCGCCGTATTCCAGTAAGCCGGCGCAGGCTCGCCAAAATCGGTGTCGAACTGACCGAAGTCGAGGTCCATTTCTTCGGCAATGAGCGCAGCCTGCATGGACGCCACGCCCTGGCCGAGGTCCGCGTGGGGCACGATCAGGGTGATCCCGCTGGCCGTCACCTTCACCCAGGGGTTAAAACTGGCCTCACCCTCGGCGAGGTCGTCGAGCAGGGGGTTCTCGTAGGGTGTGCGGACCCGCCAAGTACCGAACGCCACGCCACCGGCAATGGCCACCGAACCGACCAGCAAGGTGCGACGCGTAATGCGACCGAGGCGGCTCACTGCCCGGACTCCCGGAGCTTCAAAGCCGCCGAATGGACCGCTGCACGAATGCGGGGATAGGTGCCACAGCGGCACAAGTTGCCGGACATCGCCGCATCAATCTCCGCATCGCTCGGGTTGGGGTTACCGGCCAGGAGTGCCGCGGCCTGCATCACCTGGCCTGACTGGCAGTAACCGCACTGGGCGACCTGGTGCTCCACCCAGGCCTGCTGTACGGGATGCAACGCCTCGGTACCGGCGAGACCCTCGATGGTGGTCACGGCGCCGGTGACGCTGCCCACTGGCACCTGGCAGGCACGCACCGCCACGCCATCGACGTGCACGGTGCAGGCACCGCACAAGGCAGCGCCGCAACCGAACTTCGTGCCGGTGAGACCCAGCAGGTCCCTCAACACCCATAACAGCGGCATCGCCGCCGGTGCGTCGACCTCATGGGTGACGCCATTGATCGTGATTTGCACGGGGCAAAGTGTACGCATTCGGGCAACAATGCGGCATGGGATCTTCCACCTGGAGCTGGCTGCTTCCAGACGGGACCGCCAGCCATGACTGGGAGGCCTGGTGTCGGCGCCTGTACGCCGTCGCTGCCTTGCGCGCGCTTGAGGTGCATCGACTCGGCCGTATAGATGGTGATCCCGTGCTGGTCATCCGTCCGACGGCGAGCGGCATTGACCGCCCACGCCGCCTGATCGCCAGCGGCTTTCACGGCGAGGAACCGGCCGGACCCTGGGGCGTGCTGGCCTTCCTGGAAACCGTCAGCGACGCCGCCCTGGCCGCATGCGAGCTGACCTTGCTGCCTTTGGTGAACGTCAGCGGCTTCAGGGCCGGACGACGCCTGAACGATCACGGTGAGAATCCCAACCGCGGCTTCCTGCCAGGAGAAGAACAGCCGTCTA
>JAURMS010000065.1 GCA_030830595.1 Gammaproteobacteria bacterium
GACGAGGACGGCGGGACGGCCCTGCAGCTTCGCCCGCTGGAATCCTCATGGTTTGACTGGGTTTTACGACTGGGGCGGACCTGGGCAAGTGCAGCGATTGCCGTGCCGGACCCCTCCTCTGGCAGCCTGGCAGCCTCCTTGATTTGGAAGTACGACGGGCCTGCCGGCACGGACCTGGAAGGGGCTGTCAGTGGCTCACTGGCCTTTGATGATGCAGGGCTCTACGTGCTGACGAACAATCGCTCGCGCCCTGACGAAATTTTTTGCATCGCGGACGCTGGGCCACTTGGGTTCCTGTCGATTGCCGCACACGGTCACGCAGATGCCCTCTCTTTCACGATGAGCGTGGCAGGCAAGCGGGTTCTGGTCGATCCGGGAACGGGCACCTATTTTGCCGACAAGTCGCGTCGTGAATACTTCCGTGGAACGCGGGCCCATAACACCATTACGGTAGGCGGAGCACACCAGTCGGAGTATCGCGGACCGTTCCTGTGGTCCCACAAGGCAACATGTGTGGTGCGGGAATGGAAACCCGAGGACTCTGGTGGACTCCTCGTCGCGGAGCATGATGGCTACCTTAGGCTTCAGCCCGGCGTCATCCATCGCCGGCAACTTCGACTGCAGCAGGAAGCCCTTACAGTCGACGACGAATTGCTGGGCTCAGGCTCGCAGCTCGTGGAATGGCGCTTGCATTTCGCGCCTCAGTGCGTGGTCGAGGTCAAGGCAGGAGTCTGCACAGCAAGCTGGAGCGGGGGTGAGTTGACGATTGTCCTCGACCCGCGCCTTGACTGGCGAGTTCTGCAGGGAGACACCTTCGGGGGCTGGTATTCGGCCGGATTCAATCAGGTTGAGGCTTCACCCACCCTGTGTGGAAGCACGAGGCTGGCCATGCCTGTGAAATTCACCCACGTCATCAAGGTTAATCAGCAGGCGGGAGTTTCTTAGTGTGCCACTTGGCGAGGAATAAAGATCCTCTTAAAACCGGAGCCCCGAGTATCCTTGGTCTGGTCGGAAATGCAACCTTTGCGCCAGTTGCAAGCGACTACGAGACAAGGAATATTGGGCTCCGTAACGCGAAATTTAGGCTGAGCGTGGAACTGTTTTCGGACCTTTGCCAACGTTACCAGCCTGGCTTCAGAAGTTTCCAAGCCTTCCTGATCGAACTGGTCTTAAATCGCCTCTGGAGGTACTTTCAAAAAAACCAACTCCTTAAACAGCGCATGTGATGACCAACAACCTGTCAGACGCCTTGCCAGACACCGACCGTCGGGTTGATGTAACGCTGGGGTAGCTGACAGCGGAGTTGCCTGAAAACTCCGTTAACGAACACGGCATGACCCCTGAACACCATCCGCCCATGTGGGAGAATTGCGCTAAGCCATCGATGGATAGCCTACTGTCCGGCCAACGGAGCAAGTATTCAGCCTGGCACAGTGGAGATATTTCGTGAGGTACGTGTCGAAAAACACTGCCATTCGAGGCCCTAGTTTACCAACCTCAGCCGGAGCTTCGGCAGGGCGAGATCGGCAATGCGTAATGGCGAGGGGATCCTGCTATTGGCTGGATCAGGCGTCAGGGCGGGTCAGCAACCCAGTAGCACGAATGTACTCGACATATTCGGATAGCTTCTATCACGCGATAGAACCGTCCCTGATCGGCCGCCCTGTATCAGCACCGCGGCCGAGGCTATGGCACCTCGCCCTGATCATGGTACTGCCGTGGGTCGTTGTAGCCTGCAGCACCTCCCAGCCACGACCGCCAGACTCACCTGCAAGAACTGCCGAGCCAGCCCGGGCGTCACAGGCACCCGCAACGCAGATTCCGGCAACACCAGCACCTCCCCATTCCGTCCTGGATTCGAATCGAATTGGGCTCCTGGCCTCTGCGCGCCAATGGATCGGGCAGGGCCAGGCGGCCTTCAGTGTAGGCAAGGAGCTCTACACCGCCGATTGCAGCGGCTACGTGCAAGCCGTGTACGCAAGCAGTGGACTTCCGTTCAGCAACCGCCTGCTCGCGCTGCCAGCGAGCGACGGAGGTGCCACGGCCTCGATCTTCAGACTGATCCAGTCATCCGGCCAGCTTTACCACGATCCTTTCCTCGTCCTGCCCGGAGACCTGATCTTCTGGGACAACACCTACGACCGCAATCGCAATGGCAGGCTGGACGATCGTCTGACCCACGTGGCGATTGCGGAACGGGTAGACGCCGATGGCACCGTTCATTACCTCCATCGAGGCAGCCGGGGCGTGACCGTCGGGTACCTGAACCTGGCTCGCCCGGAGCAGCAGCGCGACGAGACCGGCAAGCCGGTCAACAGCGGCATCCGACAGCGCAGGTCGGGCGACCCGCCGGGCGCCCGCTACCTGGCCTCGCAACTGTTCGTGGCTTTTGGCCGGTTCGACCCGGCACTGTGGGCAACAGGGGAAGTTTCCGGGAAGTGAGACGGCCATCGGGCCTTAAGGCAAATACCTATTACATTTGACCCCGTCCCAGCGGCAGGATGGCGCCTGAAATCCGGCAGGGGGACATTCCGTGAAAAAGTGGATAGTGGTTGTAGCCTGCCTCGCCATGGCAGCCAGTGCGTCTGCGGCCCCCGGTGGCAAGGGCGGTGGGGGCGGGGGCAGCGGTGGCGGGGGCGGCGGTGGCAGCACCGGCGGCGGGGGCGGCAAAACCACCCGCTATACAATCGCCGTCGCGGTATCCGGCCCCGGCAGCGTCACCAGTTCACCGTCCGGAATCAACTGTTCTTCCGGCACCTGCTCGGCCAAGTTTCCCTCCGGCACCACCCTCACGCTCAGTGCCGCTCCGGGGGCCGATGCCGACTTTACGGGCTGGAGCGGCGCGTCCTGCAGCGGCACGGGACCCTGCACCTTCACGGTGACGTCCAACACAAGCGTGACCGCCACCTTTGAGTCTGCGCCACCACCTCCCCCCCCGCCTCCGACGGTCAACCTGCTGCGCGGCCCCTACCTGCAGAACGTCAGCACGACCGGCGTGACCTTCCGCTGGCGGACGGACGGCACCTCGGACAGCCGCGTCTGGCTCGGCAGCACCCCAGGCAACCTCGCACTGGTGGCCACCGAGGGGACGGCTCGCACCAACCATGAAGTCCGGGTCACCGGCCTGCAGGCCGGCACCCGTTACTACTATGCGGTGGGCTCCGCCGCCGGAATCCTGGCCAGCGGCAACGACCATTTCGTTGCCACTGCACCAAGCACTGCAGACTCCACCCGGATCTGGGTACTGGGCGACGCGGGCACGGCCTATACCGGACAGTACGACGTGCGGGACGCCTACTACGCCGCCACCGGTTCAGCCGCCACCGACCTGATCCTCCTGCTCGGCGACAACGCCTACGACAACGGCACGGATGCTGAATATCAGGCCAAGATGTTCGACGTCTACGACCGCATCCTGCGTAACGCGCCGGCATGGTCGACGCTCGGCAACCACGATGGCTACAGTGCCTCATCGGCGGCGCAGACCGGGCCTTACTACGACATCTTCAGCCTGCCGGGTGCCGGCGAGGGCGGCGGCGTACCCTCGGGCACCGAGGCGTACTACTCCTTCGACTGGGGCAACATTCACTTCGTCTGCCTGAACTCCTACGA
>JAURMS010000066.1 GCA_030830595.1 Gammaproteobacteria bacterium
CGATCGCCAATTGGATGCAGGCCATCGTGCCTGAAAGCCCGTGCACGAAGCCGAACGGCTTTCTCCCGCATGCCTGCAATCGCATCGACAGAAGCCAGCACCAGGCAGACGGCGCCATCGGCAATGGCAGGCACATCATGCAGCCCAAGCGGCTCTACTACCGCCCGGGCGGCAAGCACCTGTTCGACCGTGAGGCGGTCCTGGAACTGTGCCAGTGGGTTGTCACGCGCATAGGAGCGGCTTTTTACTGCAACTGCTGCAAGCTGCCGTCGGTTCGCGCCCGTCTCGTGCATGTAGCGGGCTGCATCCATGGCGTACCAGGCGATCGGGGTTGCCCCAAAAGGCGCCATGAATTCCGCATCCCCAGTGACCCGCAGGCCCATGTGCATCGCGCGGCCGGGGTGACCACCGCTGGGGTAGGCAACTCCCAGGGCAAGTGCTATGTCGCAACGCCCGAGCTGTATGTCTGCCGCCGCCTGGTCAAAGGCCAGTCCACCGCTGATGCCCATCTGCAGCACTTCGGAGAGTTGTCCTTTGCAGCGGAGGCCAAGCCTTGCCGCCATGTGGCTGGCAAAGCCCTGCTGTGGCGATTCCGGCAGGGCGGGCGTGAACACGGCCGATCCGACCTCTTCCGCCGGTATCCCCGCTGACTGCAGGGCCTCGAGCGTGATCCGGGTAAGGAGCTCGGACTCCGGAAGGCCGCCGTGCTGCCCACGATATTCAGCGTACCGACCGCAGGGAGCCGCGGCAGCACCGATGATGCAGACTTCCTTCAAGCCCAGAACATCCCGGCCCGGCTAGAGCCGGCCTTCGAGCAAGGCTGCCCTAACCAGCCTTTTCTTGATCTTTCCCGAGTCCTCCCGCGGTAGCGAGCGGGCAAAATGGATCTCGCGCGGCATCTTGTAGTTCGAGAGGCGCGGCTTGAGCCACGCCTTCACCTGTTCCGCCTCAAGTACATCGTCGCTTTCCAGTATTGCAACGACCCGCTCTCCGAATTCCTGGTCTGGAACGCCGAAGACCGCGCAGTCCCGGAGTCCGGGCAGCCCGGCAAGTTGCTGCTCTATTTCTGCCGGATAGATGTTGACGCCACCTGAGATGATCATGTCGGACTTGCGATCGCTGATGTAAAGAAACCCGTCATCAAGATGGCCAATATCTCCGGTGGCGATAAAGTCTCCGATCCGTACCGCGTCGGTTTTTTCCTCTGCCCGATGGTAACTGAAGCGGGTGGTGGTCTCCGAACGTACCTGAATCTCGCCATCGGCTGCGGTCATGATGTCCACACCGGGCAGGGCCTTACCGACAGAGCCGGGATGGGCCAGCCATTCCTCGCTCGAAGAGGCGGTCACCAGGCCAATTTCCGTCATGGCGTAATACTCATGGATAATGGGCCCCCACCATCCGATCATCAGCCGCTTGACGTCCGGTGGGCACGGCGCCGAACCGTGGGTGACAAAAACCAGGCTGCTGAGGTCGTGCCGGGCCCTCACCTCCGCAGGCAGCGCCAGCAGGCGCACGAACATCGTTGGCACCATGTGCAGATGGGTGATCCGATGGCGTTCCACCAGTTCCAGCAGCCCCTCTGGATTGAATCTGGGCTGCATGACCAGTAAACCGCCGCGGCGTACCACTTGCAGTGCGTAGGCATTTGGCGCGGAGTGGTAGAGGGGTCCGGTGAGCACTGCCCGGATCGCGTGTTCCGAAAACCCCCAGGCGACTGCCGTACGGCGCTCTATTCCCGCGATCACATCCGGACTGGCAGCTTTGCGCTTGACTCCCTTGGGTCTGCCGGTGGTTCCCGAGGTGTAGAACATGGGCCCGGATACCGTCCGGGGACGGTCGTGCCACTCGGGATAGGCACCCAGCCAGCTCGACCACTCCGGGAGGCCCCCGGCGATCTGGCAAAGCGTGGAGGTAATACCGTAGGCCGATGCAATCTCGACCGGCGTGATGACGGCGACGACTTCAACATTGCCGCAAACCGCCAGCACGCCCTCCGTGAGGAGGTCGGCGTGCGCAACCAGTACCTTGGCCCCGCTGTCATCGAGGATGTAGGCTATTTCCTCGGGAGTGGAGTGCCAATTGATCGGGACCGGTGAAGCCCCGAGCATTCCTGCAGCAAGGCTTGCCTGCAGGAATGGCAGATCGTTGCGCATGAGCAGGGCCACCTGGTCACCCTGCCACACCCCAAGGTCATGGAGTCCGGAGGCGGCCCGCCGGGAAACCGCCATCAGCTCAGCATGATCCATACAGCGTTCACCGCTGATGACGGAGTGTGCGGGGTGGCGGCTGGCCAATGTCTGGAGTCCATGCATGGGGAGTTCTCTCAGCCCCGCACGTCGACCACGATGCGTCCCCGCACCCGACCTGCAAGCAGCCCCTCGGCAAGACCAGGTAACCGGCTGAGCGGCTCGACCGAGTAGATGGTTGTCAGGAGTTCCAGGTCGACCAACTCCGCGAGCCGACGCCACGCCCTTTCCCTGGCTGCAAGGGGCGCCATGACCGAATCAATCCCGGCCAGGGTGACTCCACGCAGGATGAAGGGCATGACGGTGGTATGGAGGCTGGCACTTCCGGCCAGTCCACAGGCGGCAACCATGCCACCGTAGCGCACCTGCGCAAGGGCGGTCGAAAGGACTTCTCCGCCGACGCAATCTACGGCCCCGGCCCAGCGCTCTGATTCGAGGGCCTTGGCCTGCCGCGCAAGCTCCTCTCGTTCAATGATGTGGCGCGCTCCCAGCCCGGTCAGGAAACCGGCGTTGGTGGCCGCCCTGCCGGTGGCGGCAGTCACGTCATACCCCAGTCTTGCCAGTAGCATGACCGCAACGGACCCCACGCCACCTGACGCACCGGTGACCAGGATCTGGCCATCTTCGGGCTTCAGTCCATGACGCTCCAGGGCATCGACACATAGCATCGCCGTATAGCCAGCGGTACCGATGCCCATGGCCTGCTCGGGGTTGAAAGCAGCTGGAAGCCGTACGGCCCAGTCCGGATCCACTCGTTGGTATTCGCTGTACCCGCCCCAGTGCCGCTCCGACAGCCCAAAGCCGTTGACGACGACGGCATCACCCTCCCGGAATCGATCGGAGCGTGATTCCAACACCGTACCCGCGAGATCAATGCCACAGACCATGGGCAGGCTGCGGCAGATTTTGCCCTTGCCTGTCACCGCCAAGGCATCCTTGTAGTTCAGGGTAGAGTGGGAAATTTCGACCAATAGCCCGTAATCCGGGAGGTCTGCGGCGGTAAGGTCCCTCAGGGTCGCCTTGAGCCCGTCACCTGAATCGTCGGCAACCAGTGCCCTGAACCTTCCCTTCACGCTGCGCCTCCGGTGTCGTCATCAAAGTCTAAGCAGGGTATCCCTTGCCCACTTATGGGATTGGTTGCGGCTACTTTGCGATGTGACCCTGTTGGAACGGTCATCTTGCGGCGTCCCTGGCGGCCTTGGGCGTGATGCCGAAATGGCGCTTGAAGGCTGTGGTGAAGTTGCTGGAATACTCGTACCCAACCTCCAGTGCGATATCCGTAACGCTGAGGTCGGTGGTCTCCAGTAGCTTCTTCGCCCTTTCCATCCGCAACTGCTGGGCAAAGTCAAAAATCGTCCTGCCGTATAAGTGCTTAAAGGCCTTCATCAGCTTGGCTTCGTTGATTCCCACTTCCCGCGCAAGATTCGCGATGCTGGGCGGTTGTAGGAAGTCACGTTCGAGGATCTGCCTGGCCAATGCAAGCCGCTGGAAGTCCTTCTGTGTCAGGCCGCTGTCGCGGTGATCCTGTTCCTTGCCTGCATCCACGAGGGCCTGCAGGGACAGGGTCAGGAGTTCGAAGGCCTTGCCTTCCGCATACAGGTGTCTCAGGGATCCAGTCAGCTCACAGGCCAGCAAGGCGGATGCGGCCCGGGCCATGTCCGCCCGAAGCGGCATTGATTCGTGATAGATGCCCTCCCCGCGTCCCTCCAGGAATTCGGCAATCAGCGGGGGAAGCTGGGGGAGGACGTCCGCCATCCGACCCTGCAGGAAGCCCGGTTGGCAAAGCAGGGTTACCGA
>JAURMS010000005.1 GCA_030830595.1 Gammaproteobacteria bacterium
ACTGATAGCCCTCGACCTCGGCAGGCGGGGCGAGCTCAGCTGGCGTAGCCGCGGCAACCAGCGGCTGGCGGACCTGCAACAGCACCACCGCACCGGCGGGCTTGTCGGTGATGCCGGGCATGACCGAGACGCGCACCTCAATCCAGCGTTCAGTGGCCGTCGAGGGCGTGACCAGCAGGACCCCACCTGCCAGCGCCACGCCGGTGCGGGTGGCAATGGCCTGCTCAAGGGGATCCGGGAGCTGGCGCCGCTCGTGCGGGTCGATGAAACTCACCAGCTCGGCCAGGCGCTTGCCGCGCATGGCGTTGGCCGGCAGGCCACACCACTCTTCCGCCAGCGGATTGGCAAACTCGATGCGGCCTGCAGCATCGGTCACCAGCAGGGCCGCATCCAGCGACTGCAGGGCCAGCTGAGCGCGCGGGTCCAGTTCCACCTGGGCGGGCGCTTCGTGCTCGATGCGCATGATCTCGGCCGCCGCAAACAGGGCCAGCCGTTCCCCGCCCACTTCAAGGGTCGAGGCCTTCAACTCGAGGCGGGTGACCTGGCCGAAGGGATCGATGATTTCCACCTCGGAGAACTCCGGCGCGTCTCCACCGGCCAGCCGCAGGGCCAGCTGCTTGCCGATCAGCCGGCTGTAGCGCGGATCGACGACTTCATCGATGCGGCGACCGATCACCTGCTCACGGGCGAGCCCGGTCAGCGCGCAGAACGCCTCGTTGACGGCCTCGATCCTCTCACCATGGATAAACACCGGCTCACTGACCGACGCGGCCAGCGCCTCCACCGCCGCACGATCTATCCCGGCAGCGGCTGGGGCCGCACCGTCCCTGATCCTGGATTCCCCTTGAAGCCCGCGCACCTGACGCCACTGCAACACCAGGACGATCGCCAGCAGCAGGATCGCCAAGGCAGTCAGCAAGGGGCCGACCCACTCGACACCACTCATCGCTCGGTACACCCTTCACGGAAGCCCTTCCCAGGCTTCCGCCCCGTTCCCGGCGCTGTTATCGGCGCTCTGATGTGAGCATAGCCGAACGGGCTGGAGGGACCCGGTTGATTTGACCATAATATGTCGCGGTTTCGCCCTTGTCGGTCGGCCACTCAGGCCGTAACCTTCGGCGCCCGACGCAGACGAATTCCATCGACACACAGGACCCCCTGACTATGATGAGTTCCGTGGAAGCGGCCAGGCGACAGATGGTCGATCAGCAGGTCCGGGCCTGGGACGTGCTGGACGATCGCATCCTGGACACCCTGGTCGCGGTGCCGCGCGAGCGCTTCGTACCGCCGGCGTTCAGGGACGTGGCGTTCGCCGACGCGGAGATCCCGCTGGGGCACGGCCAGGTCATGCTGGCCCCGAAAGTGGACGGCCGGATCTTGCAGGCCATCGCGCCGCTGCCGAATGAGACCGTGCTGGAAGTGGGCACGGGCAGCGGATTCCTGACCGCCTGCCTGGCACGACTTGCAGGCCAGGTCACGTCGATCGAGATTCACGAGGATCTTGCGCAAGGTGCACGGCGCGTGCTGCATGACCTGTCCGTCCGCAATGTGGGCGTGGAGGTGGCCGATGCCTGCCTGCTCGACACCGTCGACTGTTACGACGTGGTCGTGGTGACGGCCTCACTGCCGGTCTACGACCCGCGCTACGAGCGGGCCCTGCGTCCTGGGGGACGCGCGCTGCTGGTGGTCGGGGAGGCGCCGGTGATGCAGGCGCTGCGGGTGACCCGCACCGCAGGGAACGAATACCTGCGCGAACCGGTCTTTGAAACCAACGTCCCGGCCATGGTCGGTGCCAAACGGCCCAGCCGGTTCAACTTTTGAAGGCCCGGTGTTATACTGTAATACAACACTGCACTACCCTGCCTGAACCCATTGGACATGAATGATGAATGTTAGATTGCTGTCGCTGCTCGCGGGCCTGGCCCTGACGCTCCCCGGCCTCGCTGCTGGATCCGATCTCGCCGAGGTCTACGCCCGCGCCCTGCAGAACGATCCCCTGATCCGGGAGGCAGAAGCCAATCGCCTCGCTGCCCTGGAGTCCAGGCCCCAGGCCCTGGCGGCGTTGCTGCCCCAGGTGGAGGCCTCGGCCGGCTACAACGAGCGTGAGGCCACCGGAGCCAACCCGTTCGCCGGCTTCGATGGCAGCGGCAACATCGTGACCCTGGTCAGCCGGACCAACAGCGACGCAGAGACGCGCAGCTGGGACCTGAGCCTGCGCCAGTCGGTGTTTCGCTGGGAAAACTGGGTCAACCTGGGGCTCTCGGGCAAGGAAGTCGCCCAGGCCGAGCTGGATTACCAGGCCGCCCAGCAAGACCTCATGCTGCGTTCGGCGGAGCGCTACTTCAACGTGCTGGCCGCGAAGGACACGCTGGACGCAGCGGAAGCCACGCTCGAGGCACTCAAGCGCCAGCTGGAACAGGCAGAGAAGCGTTTCGAGGTGGGCCTGATTGCCATCACCGACGTCAAGGACTCCCAGGCCGCCTACGATTCGGCCCTGGCCTCGGTGATCGCCGGCAAGCGCAGCCTGGCCACCCAGCAGGAGTTCCTGCGCGAACTCACCGGCGACCGCTTCGACGAACTGGCGCGGCCCGGTGAAGGCCTGGCGCTCGCGGCACCCGACCCGGCCAACGAGGACGACTGGGTCCGCCTGGCCATGGAGCAGAACCTGCGCCTGAGTTCCAGTCGGGTGGCGGCGGAAATCACCCGCGACAACATCAGCCTGCAGCAGGGCGGTCGCTACCCCCGTCTCGACCTGGTCCTGGCCAAGGGCAACACCGACGTGACCGGCAACCGCCGGTTTTCCTACACGGATCCCGTGACCGGTCAGCCCGTCAGCAACATCAACACGCTGGACAGCGACACCGACGACACGACCGTGTCACTGCAGTTCACCCTGCCGCTGTACAGTGGTGGCGCGGTCTCCTCCCGCGTGCGCGAGGCGGAGTACCGTCATCGGGCCGCGCGCGAGCGCCTGGAGAGGACCGCCCGGGAAACCGAGCGTGCCGCCCGCGATGCCTACCTGGGCGTGATGTCGGAGATGTCCCGGGTGCGGGCCTTGCGACAGGCGGTGGATTCGGCGCAAGTGGCCCTGGAGTCCACCGAGGCAGGTTACGAGGTGGGCACTCGCACCACGGTCGACGTCCTGGAGGCCCGACGCAGGCTGTTCGATGCGCAGACCAACTATGCGCGCAGTCGCTACGACTACCTCCTGAACGTCCTGCGGCTGCAGCTGGCGGCCGGCACCCTCGCGCCCATCGACATCGCGCAGATCAACGGCCAACTGGACGAGACGATCAAGCTACGCTGAAGGCTGCGCGCGCGAGCCGATCGGCGACAGCGGCCCAGTCCTCGCCGGACGGCACCGCTTCCACCAGGATCTGGCCGGCGCCGACCTGGTCAAGATCGCGGAGGGCCGCATACAACTCCCGCCCGTAGGCCGCTGCGTCATCCGGTAACCGGCGCCAGGCGAGCGCCTCGCATCCAGGCGGCGGCGGCCGCCGGGCAAGCACTGCCAGCCCCTCCCAGGCCCCGTCCGGGGAGCCTGCCCCTGCTGCCACGATCCTGACAGGCGTGGCCGGCGCATAGTGACTTGCCTGATCACC